>JASLXG010000039.1 GCA_030740435.1 Alphaproteobacteria bacterium
TGTCGCGCCGACAGGGTAGGAACGCTGCGCAGCGCGATGTGGGACATCGGGCAAGCAGCGTGACACACTCTGTCGGCGCGACAGCGCCGCCCGAAGGGTCGCCCCCAGCTGCGCGCCCGCTACGGAAAAGCTCGAAGAGCGTAGTACCACTACGCTCATCGACCTTTTCCTTCCGGATCACATCACCTGGGAGCTTTGCTGTCCGTGATCTGGTGAGAAATGCGGGCTAACGGCATGAAGGTGCTGGCCTTCGACACCACGCTGGAGGCCTGCTCGGCGGCGCTGTGGCAGGCCGGCCGGGTGCTGGCCGCGGAGCACCGGCACATCGTGCGGGGCCACGCCGAGGCCTTGCTGCCGATGCTGGAGAGGGTGAGGAAAAAGGCCGGGCTCGACTATGGCGAGCTCGACCTGATCGCCGTGACGCGGGGTCCCGGCACCTTCACGGGCTTGCGCATCGGCCTGGCGGCGGCGCGCGGACTGGGCCTGGCCAGCGGCCGGCCGGTGCTCGGCCTGACCAGCCTCGAGGCCTTGGCGGCCGGGGCCCAACCGGCGGCCAACGGGCAAAGCCTTTTAGTAGCCATCGATGCCCGTCGCGGCGAGGTCTACGGCCAGGCCTTCGATGCCCAACTTATGCCGCTTTGCCAGCCTTTCGCGAGGTCCCCCGCGGCCGCGGCCGAGGTCCTGCCCGAAGGCCCGGTACTGGTGCTGGGCTCGGGCGCGGCGCTGATCCGTGAGTGCCTGGCGGAGCTGCCGCCAGGCCTGCGTTTCAGTCCCGGCAACGAGCAGCCCGACGCCGCCGTCATGGCCGCCCGGGCCGCCGCCCTGGCGGCTGCCGGAGAGCTCCCCCAGCGGCCGCCGGCGCCGCTCTACCTGCGCCGACCCGACGCCCGCCTGCCGTGAAGGCGAGTCTCGCTAGTGCCGCCCACCTGGGCCTGCTGGCGGCGCTGCACGGCGTCTATTTCGATGAGTCCTGGGACCAAGATGCCATCGCCGGCCTGCTGGCCACGCCTGGCGCTTTTGCCCTGATCATGACCGACGGCGCCGACGAAGAGGCCTTTGCCGGCCAGGCCCAGGACCTTGGTGCCGGCGAGCTGTTTCTCGAAGTGGCGGAAGACAATGGCGCCGCCCTCGCCCTCTATGCTGGCGCTGGATTCGTTCAGGTGGGGCGGCGGCAAGGCTATTACCAAGGTGCCGGCGGGGCCCGGGCGGCCTTGGTCTTGCGCTCTAACCCTCGGCCTTCCTGAGGCGCAGGATGTGGACGGCGGCGTCTTCCGAGGCTTCCAGACTGAGCACGGTGTGGCCTTCCTCGGCTACCGAGCGCGGCACGTTCTTGAGCGGCTCGCCTTGGGGCAGCCGCACCTCGGCGATTTCGCCCGGTCGCATGCGCTCGATCAGCAACTTGGTCTTGACGAATGTAATGGGACAAACGTCGGCGGTAATGTCGAGATAGTGATCGGCCATTATGTCACTCGTTGCCGCTGCTACTGTCATCGCCAATAGTCCCCCGCCAATAATTCACCGCCAATAGTCCTCAAGGAGTCCGCAACGGGCTATTTTATGTTGATCCTCGAAGACGCAACCAATATACACAACATATCAATTGTCGCGAGGTTGTGATTTCTATGTCCCAGGAAACAGATACCGCTGAACTGCTTGCGCTAACGACCGATATCGTGGCCTCCCACGTTGCCAACAACTCGGTCAACGTGGCCGACCTGCCCGGGCTCATTCAGCAGGTCTTCGGGGCGCTTTCGGAGCTCGGCAATCCCTCCCAGGCGCCGGCCGCCAAGCCCAAACCAGCCGTCAACATCAAGCGCTCGGTGATGCCCGATTACATCGTCTGCCTGGAGGACGGAGTCAAGTTGAAGATGCTCAAGCGCCATCTCCAGACGCGCTACGGCATGACACCCGACGAATACCGCGAACGTTGGGCACTGGCGGCCGACTATCCCATGGTGGCGCCCAACTATGCCGCCCAGCGCAGTGCCCTGGCCAAGAAGATCGGCCTCGGCACCAAACGGCGCAAGAAAAGCTAGGGGTAGCAGAGCCTCCAGCGTCGGAATCCACCTTACCGGGCGGCGAGCTGAACCATGGTGACGAAAGAGACCACACCCTCCAGACTGGAGCGCCTATGCGTCGCCAAAGGCCTGAAAATGACCGGGCAGCGGCGTCTGATAGCCCGGGTGCTGTCGGATTCCTACGACCACCCCGACGTCGAGGAGCTCTACGGCCGGGCCAGCCGGATCGACCCCAAAATCAGCATCGCCACGGTCTACCGCACGGTGCGCCTCTTCGAGGAGGCCAACATCCTCGAGCGCCACGATTTCGGCGACGGCCGGGCGCGATATGAGCGCCTGCCGGACGAGCACCACGATCATCTCATCGACATACGTAGCGGTCGCGTGGTGGAGTTTCATGACCCCGATATCGAGGCCCTGCAGCAAGGCATCGCCCGACGTCTTGGGTTCCGGCTGATGGGCCACCGGATGGAGCTCTATGGCGTGCCCCTCGAAGACGAAGACGGCGGCGGCAACCACCAGCGGGACGACAATGGCGACAAGGATTGAGAGCCCATCGGCTGCCTTCAACTTGACAGACATCCGGCAAGTGCTAGTGTTTTCAAATAGATCCGAGCCTTGCGACGGCGGCGCGCCGGATGGCGGCCCGCGCCCAGGCAAGGGCTGAGAGCGCCTTTGGCCAAGAAGCTGTTCGTCAAAACCTACGGCTGTCAGATGAACGCCTACGATTCCGCGCGCATGGCGGATCTCATGGCGCCCCAGGGTTATACTCTGGCGGCCGCGGCCGAAGAGGCCGACATGGTCATCCTCAACACTTGCCACATCCGCGAGAAGGCGGCGGAAAAGGTTTATTCGGAACTGGGCCGGCTGCGTGCCCTCAAGCGAACCCGGCGGGCCCGGGGGGGCGATCTGGTCATTGCCGTGGCCGGTTGCGTGGCCCAGGCCGAGGGCGAGGAAGTGCGCCGGCGCGCCCCCTGGGTCGATCTGGTGGTCGGTCCGCAGGCCTTCCACCGCCTGCCCGAGTTGGTGGCCGGAGCGGCCAGCGGCGGCGCCAGCGCCATAGCCACCGACTTCCCGGGGGCTGCCAAGTTCGACCACCTGCCCGCGGAAGCCACGGGCCGCGGTCCCAGCGCCTTCCTCACGGTGCAAGAGGGCTGCGACAAGTTCTGCACTTTCTGCGTCGTGCCCTACACCCGAGGCGCCGAATATTCGCGCCCGGTGGCCGAGGTGACAACCGAGGCCGCGCGCCTGCTGGCCGGCGGCAGCCGCGAGATCACGCTCTTGGGCCAGAACGTCAACGCCTACCACGGTAGCGGCCCGGCTGGGCGGCCCTGGGGTCTGGCCCGCCTGATCCGCGGGCTGGCCGACCTCGAGGGCCTGACGCGGCTGCGCTACACCACCTCGCACCCGCTCGACATGGACGCCGAGCTGATCGCCGCCCATGCCGAAGTGCCGGCTCTCGCGCCATACCTCCATCTGCCGGTGCAGTCGGGCTCCGACGCCGTGCTGGCCGCCATGGGCCGCAAGCACCGGGCCGGAGACTACCTGCGCCTGGTCGAACGGCTGCGCGCGGCGCGTCCCGATCTGGCGCTTTCCGGCGACTTCATCGTCGGCTTTCCCGGCGAAAGTGACGCCGATTTCGCCGCCACCTTGGCCCTGGTCCGCGAAGTGGGCTACGCCAGCGCCTATTCCTTCAAATACAGCGCTCGGCCGGGCACCCCGGCGGCAGAGCTGCCGGGACAGTTGCCCGAGGCCCTCAAGGCGGCCCGCCTGGCCGAGCTGCAAAGCCTGCTCGAGGCCCAGCAACTGGCCTTCAATCGTGCCTGCGAGGGGCGCCGGCTCGAGGTGCTGCTGGAGCGTCCGGGGCGCCAGCCCGGCCAGCTCGTGGGGCGCAGCCCCTATATGCAAGCCGTGCACTTGCAGGCGCCCCCCGAGCTGACGGGCCAAGTCGTCAATGTCACCATCGAGCGCGGCCTGGCCAACAGCCTGGCGGCCCGCCTGACTGAAGAGCCGGACGAGCTGGGGGCCGATGCGGCGTGAGGACCGAGCGACCTTGAAGAGCGATCGCGACAGGGATACCGATGGCGGCCCGGCGCCGCTATTCATGGATTTCGACGACAACGGTCTGTTGACGCCGCTGTTTGGCGAGCACGACCGCAATCTGGCCCTCATCGAGAAGCGCCTCGAGGTTGCCATCACGCCACGCGGCAACCGGCTCTCGATCGAGGGCAGCGCCTGGTCTCAGCAGGTGGCCCAGACCGTGCTGGCGGATCTCTATGCCCGCCTGCAGCGGGGCCTGGAGACCGGCAGCGGCGAGGTCGACGGCGCCATCCGTATGGCCGAGGCCACGGTGGGCCGCGGCGCCCAGAGCGCGGCCCTGGACGAGGACGTCGTCATCCGCACGCGCCGCCGGGTGATCACGCCGCGCTCGCCCTTGCAGGCCGACTATGTGCGCCGGCTGCGCTCGGGCGAGCTGGTGTTCGCCCTGGGGCCGGCCGGCACCGGCAAAACCTATCTGGCCGTGGCGGTCGGCGTATCATTGCTGCTCGACGGCCTGGTCGAGCGTGTCATCCTATCGCGCCCGGCGGTCGAGGCGGGCGAGAACCTGGGCTTTTTGCCCGGCGACCTCAGGGACAAGGTTGATCCCTACCTCAGGCCGCTGTTTGACGCCCTCAACGACATGCTGCCCACCGACCAGGTCATGAGGCGCATCGAAAACGGCGAGATCGAGGTGGCGCCGGTGGCTTTCATGCGCGGGCGCACGCTGACCCGGGCCTTCGTCATCGTCGACGAGGCACAGAACACGTCCATGGTGCAGATGAAGATGCTGTTGACCCGGATGGGCGAGGATTCGCGCATGGTGGTGACCGGCGATCTGTCGCAGATCGATCTGCCGCGGGGCACTCGTTCGGGACTGGCCGACGCCGCCGAACTGTTACGCGGCACAGAAGGCGTCAGTTTCGTGCGATTCACCTCCGATGACGTGGTCCGCCACCCCCTGGTGACACGCATCGTGCGGGCCTACGACGAACGCGACCGCCAGTTTGGCGAAAGCGCCTCGAGCGCTGACGATGGTGGCAACCATGATTGAGCCGGCGCCTGCCGCTGGGCCGGACCGCATCGAGGTGGCGCTCGACGTCGCCGTGCCCTCCTGGCGGCACATAGGCGAGGGACCGGGGGCCCTAGAGACCCTGGTCGAGCGCGCCGTGCGGGCTGCCGTGGCGGCCACCGCCCGGCCCCCCGAGGCCGACCTCGAGATCTCCGTGCTGCTCAGCGACGATGCCCAGGTGCGGGCGCTCAATGCCCGCCACCGGGGCCGCGACCGGGCCACCAACGTGCTCGCCTTTCCCGCCGATCTGGCCGCGGCCGAGGTCGCGACAGAATTGCCCGGGTTGCTCGGCGATGTAGTCCTGGCCTTTGAAACGGTGGCCGGCGAGGCCCGCGATCAGGGCAAGACAGTGGCCGATCACCTGACCCACCTGTTGGTTCACGGGGTGCTTCACCTCAGGGGCTTCGAGCATCAGGACGAGGCCGCCGCGGCGGCCATGGAGGACCTCGAACGCCGGCTCCTGGCAACCCTTGGTATCAACGATCCCTACGCCGCCGATGACCGACTCTGACTCCAACGACACGAACCCCAAGGCTCCCGGCGCGGCACCGGCGCCGATGCCGGAGCCGCTCGACGACGAAGCCACCCTGGGCGGCAGTCTGGTGAACTGGGTCAAAGGACTGGCCCGCAACCGCAACGGTGATGCCAGCCTGCGCGAGAGCCTCGAGGAACTGATCGGCGAGCACCACGAGGCGGAGCAGCCGATCAATCCCGAAGAGCGGCTGATGTTGATGAACATCCTCAAGCTCGGTGAGCTCAGGGTCGACGACGTCATGGTGCCCAGGGCCGACATCGTGGCCGTCGAGGTCGGCACCTCGCTCAACGACATCGTCAAGCTGGTGGGCCAGGCCTTCCATTCCCGCATGCCGGTCTACCGCGGCAATCTCGACGATGTCCTGGGCATGGTCCACATCAAGGACCTGATGCGCTACTGGGATCGGCGGCCCTTCCACCTGCGCCGCGCCGTGCACGAGGTGTTGTTCGTGCCGCCCAGCATGCTGGTGCTGGATCTGATGCTCAAGATGCGGGCGGCGCGCATCCATATGGCGGTGGTGGTCGACGAGTACGGCGGTACCGACGGCCTGGTGACCATCGAGGATCTGGTCGAGGAGATCGTCGGCGAGATCGAGGACGAGCACGACCAGGTCGAAGGGCCGCTGATCGTCGAGCGTCCCGACGGCAGCCTGGTGGCTGACGCCCGCGCCGCCATCGCCGAGCTCGAGAGCCGGGTGGGCTGCGACCTGTTGCCCGACGAGCGCGATGAAGAAGTCGACACGCTGGGCGGCCTGGTCTTTTCGTTGGTCGGTCGGGTGCCGCAGCGCGGCGAGGTGGTGGCCCATGCCGCCGGCCTCGAGTTCGTCGTGCTCGACGCCGACCCGCGCCGCATCAAACGCATCCGGGTGCGCGGCTTGCCGGCCAAGGCCGAAAATGCGCCGCCAGAAGGCACCGACCGCCCCGAGACCTCTGGGTCGTCCGGGGACCAGAACTGAGCGCCCGAGGACCATGAGCGGGCTGGCCTCGCGGCTTGCGGCCCTGACCGGTTGGCGGCGCTACGGCGTAGCCCTGGCGGCCGGCGCCCTGGCCAGCACCGCGTTGCCGCCCGGCGCCCTCGCTAGCGTCGGCGTGCCGCACTTGTACCTGCTGCCGCTGCTGATCCCCGCTTTCGTTGCCCTGGTCTGGCTCAACGATGGCAGCCGGCGCCGCCGCGCCGCCTATTTCGTGGGCTTTTGCTTCGCCTTTGGCTTTTTCCTCTGCGGCCTCTATTGGATCGGCTTTGCCCTGCTGGTCGATGCCGCGCGTCACGCCTGGTTGTTGCCGCTGGCGGTGCTCGGCCTGCCGCTGCTGTTGGCGCTGTTTCATGGCTTGGCCACCTTGGCGGTCTATCTGTTGGAGCTGCGCGGCGGCGCCCGGGTGCTGGCCCTGGCGCTGGCCTGGACAGCCGCCGAATGGCTGCGCGGGCATCTCTTTACCGGCTTTCCCTGGAACCTGATGGGCTACGTCTGGACGGCCTCCGACGAGATGCTGCAGTTTGCCGCGCTGTTTGGCATCTATGGGCTTAGTTTCGTCACCATCGCCTGTGGCGGGGCGGCGGCGACGCTGGTGGCGCCGGCCGGCGCCAGGATCGGGCGCCGGGGCTGGGCCCTGCCGCTGGCCGCCGTGGCGCTGCTGCTGCTGATGTGGCTGGGCGGCGCGGCGCGGCTGCCGGGCCCGGGAGACAAATCGGCAAGCGTGCCCGAAGTGCGGCTGCGCCTGGTGCAGGCCAACCTGAGCCAGGCAGACAAATGGCGGGCCGATCTGCGCGAGGCCAACCTGGGCCGCCATCTGCAGCTCAGCTCGGGACCGGGTAGCGAGGCCGTCAGCCACATTATTTGGCCGGAAACCGCGGTGCCCTATTTTCTCCAGCGCGACAAGGCGGCGGCAGCTTTGGTGGGGGGCCTGGTGGGCCCGTCGGGGCTGGTGCTGAGCGGCGGCTTGAGAGCGGCCCCGGATGCCGCCGGCGAGCGGCGAATCTGGAACAGCCTGCTGGCCCTGGATGCCAGCGGCAGCGTCGTCGCCACCTACGACAAGGCCCATCTGGTGCCCTTCGGCGAGTACCTGCCCTTGGCCCCGGTTCTGGCCCGCCTGGGCTTTAGCAAGCTGGCCCCTGGGGCGGCCGGATTCGCCGCCGGAACAGGCCGGCAGAGCCTCACCGTCGGGGGCCTGCCGCCGTTCAGTCCTTTGATCTGCTACGAGGTGATTTTTCCCTCTGAGGTGGTGAAATCAGGCGCTCGCCCGAGTTGGCTGCTCAATCTCACCAACGATGCCTGGTACGGCCGCAGCGCCGGTCCCTACCAGCATTTCGCCATGGCCCGGGTGCGTGCCGTCGAGGAAGGCCTGCCTCTGGTGCGGGTGGCCAATACCGGCATTTCCGGTGTCGTCGACGGCTATGGCCGGGTGCTGCGGCGTCTCGGCCTGGGCCAGGCGGGGGTCATCGACTCGCCCTTGCCCCAGGCACTGGCAGCGCCGCCCTACGCCCGCTTCGGGGATGTCGGGCTGGGGCTATTGCTGGCCCTGGTGATGCTTTGCCTGGGTTGGCTCGAAAGACGCCGCCGCCGGGCGGCGCCTAGAGACCAATCATAGCTTGTTCGGGGCCGCCGCGCCCCACCCCGTCACGGCCGCGAAATAGTCCGGTTATGTGGACCCATGAGCCAAGGTTGGGCAGCAATATTCTTATTGACCGCGCATACCTTGTTATCTTATAAATACTATGAGTAGTTGCGGGGGTTTTTTTCTCGGTGTCCCGGTCGGCCCCTTCGGGGCGGAGATCGAACATTTGGCCAAGATTCCCAATCCCATTGACGTTCACGTCGGCGGCCGGGTGCGCCTGCGCCGGACGCTGCTGGGCATGAGCCAGGAAAAATTGGGCCAAGCCGTCAACCTCACCTTTCAGCAGATCCAGAAATACGAGCGTGGCGCCAACCGCATCGGCTCCAGCCGGCTCTACCAATTCGCCCAGGTGCTGGATGTGCCGGTGAGCTTCTTTTTCGATGATATGCCGGCCAACGTCACGGGGCGCGGGCCGGGCCTCAGCGAGGACAGCCCGGAAAAGTTCGAGCAGGAACAGTTCGTGCGCCGCGAAACCCTCGAGCTGGTGCGCGCCTACTACAAGATCAAGGACCCCATGGTGCGCAAGCGGGTGTTCGAGCTGACCAAGGCGATAGCCGGCATCGCCGGCGGCGGCAAGGCCGCGGCCGGCAAATAGCTGCCGGCGCGGCTCGCTGGGTACCTTTTTTCAGGCCCCAAAAGATGATGTTTCGGTGCTTGCCGCGGCGGCGCTCGAAGGCTTGGCGCCAGCCCGCTGCTCTGGCCCTTGACCTCGGCAGCAAAGCTTGCCACAAGAGCACGCCCGCTGGCAGCCGAAGGCGGGCCGGGGTAATTGGGCGGAGGAATGGCCGTGGCCGACATCGATTATTTGTTCACCAGTGAATCTGTTTCCGAAGGTCATCCCGACAAGGTATGCGACCGCATTTCCGACGCCGTGGTGGACGCCTTTCTCGAGGCCGACGCCCATAGCCGGGTGGCCGTCGAGACCCTGACCACGACCAACCGCATCGTGTTGGCCGGCGAGGTGCGGGGCCCCGACAGCATGACCGCCGAACGCATTGAGGCCACGGCCCGGGCCTGCGTGCGCGAGATCGGTTACGAGCAGGACGGCTTCCATTGGCAAAAGGCGGCCGTCGAGATCCACGTGCATTCCCAATCCGGCGACATCGCCCAGGGCGTCGATGCCGGCGCCGACAAGGACGAAGGCGCGGGCGACCAGGGCATCATGTTCGGCTATGCCTGTCGCGAAACGGAGCCCCTGATGCCGGCCCCGATTTACTATTCCCACGCCATCCTGCGGGCGCTGGCCGAGGTTCGGCATTCCGGCGCCGAACCGGGACTGGGCCCCGATTCCAAAAGCCAGGTCACCCTGGGATATGTCGCTGGCCAACCCGTCTGCGCCACCTCGGTGGTGGTCTCGACCCAGCACAGCGCCGATCTCACACAGGACCAGGTGCGCGAAATCGTGCGGCCCCACGTGGTCAACGTTCTGCCCGAAGGCTGGATGTGCGCCGAAGAGGATTTCTACGTCAATCCTACCGGCCGTTTCGTCACCGGCGGCCCCGACGGCGATGCCGGCCTCACGGGCCGCAAGATCATCGTCGACACCTATGGCGGCTCGGCACCCCATGGCGGTGGTGCCTTTTCGGGCAAGGACCCGACCAAGGTCGACCGCTCGGCCGCCTATGCGGCGCGCTACCTGGCCAAGAACGTGGTCGGTGCCGGTTTGGCCGAGCGCTGCACCATCCAACTGGCCTATGCCATCGGCGTCTCCAAGCCGTTGTCGGTTTACGTCGATCTACATGGCAGCGGCCAGGCTGACGAAAAGAGCCTGTCGGCGGCGCTGCAAGAGGTCATGGACCTGAGCCCCCGCGGCATCCGCGAGCACCTCAAGCTGAGCCGGCCGATCTACGCCCGCACCGCCGCCTACGGCCATTTCGGCCGGGCCCCCGATCCCGACGGTGGTTTCTCGTGGGAGCGCCTGGATCTGGTCGACGACCTCAAGTCGGCTTTGGGCTGAGGCCGCCACAAGTATCCCGGGGGCGGTCATGAGCGGATCGCCGCTCGACAACCGCACCTATGGCCGGCGCCGCGGACACCGCCTGAGGCCTGCCCGCCAGGCCCTGGTCGACAAACTGCTGCCGCGTTTGAGCGTTGGACTTCCGGCCACCGGAGTGCTCGACGCCGAACGCCTCAAGGACGGCGCCCGCGAGCTCTGGCTGGAGATCGGCTTCGGCGCCGGCGAACACCTCGCCAGCTTGGCGGGGCGCCATCCCGAGGTTCGCTTCATCGGTTGTGAGCCCTTCCTCAACGGCGTTGCCAGCCTGCTCGCCCAGGTCAACGAACAGGGCCTCGAGAACATCCTTCTCGTCCATGGCGACGCCCGGCCGTTGCTGGCGGCGCTGCCCGAAGCCTGCCTGAGCCGCGTGATTTTCCTCTTTGCCGATCCCTGGCCCAAAAAGCGCCACCACAAGCGCCGCTTCGTCTGCCGCGAAAACCTCGACGCCATCGCCCGGGTGCTGGTGGCGGGCGGCGATTTCCGCTTCGCCAGCGACCATGGCGAGTACGTGCGCTGGACGCTGGCCCGGGTACTGCGCCACGGCGCCTTCGCCTGGCCGGCCCGGAGCGTCGCCGACTGGAACCGCCGCCCGGCCGATTGGCCCGCCACGCGCTACGAGGCCAAGGCCCTGGCGGCCGGACGCCAGCCGCTCTATTTCCGCTTCCTCAGACGCCAGTGAGTGCAAGTTTCTTCTTGAAGCGCCGCTGCTTTCGACTAATATCCCGAGCGGTAACGGTTTTGGCCTAACATAATAAGCACTGACGCCGGGTGGGCCAGAGGCCCACTTTTTTTGTGTCGCCCCGGTGGCGCTGGGCGCGGTGCGGTGGTCTGGCATCTTTACCGCTTCGACCGAGGACGCGATGACAGAGACGACCCGCATCGAGGGATTGATCGCACCAGCGCTGGAGGCGATGGGTTTCGGTATCGTGCGCGTGCGCATGATGGGGGCCGATGGGGGCACGCTGCAGATCATGGCCGAGCCTTTGGCCGAGCGACAGATGACGGTGGATGATTGCGCCGACATCAGCCGGGCCGTATCGGCGCTCTTGGACGTCGAGGATCCCATCACCGGCTCTTACGTGCTCGAAGTGAGCTCGCCGGGGCTCGATCGTCCGCTGGTCAAAATCGAGGATTTCGAGCGTTTTGCCGGCTATCAGGCCAAGCTCGAGCTTGGCGTCTTGCGTGAAGGCCGCAAACGCTTTCGCGGCCGTCTGCTGGGGGCCGAGGCCGGCACGGTGCGCATCATCGTGCCGGATGAGGGTGAGGAACGGGTATTCAAGCTTCCCTATGTCGACATCGTTACCGCCAAGCTGACGCCGGGCGACGATGTCATCAGCGCGGCGCTGCAATCCCGGCAGCGCCACTAAGAGGCCGCAAAAGAGGCGGAAAGAGAAAATGGAATCAACAGTTTCGAGCTGGAACCGCGTCGAGCTTTTGCAGATCGCGGACACCGTGGCGCGCGAGAAGAGTATTGAGCCCCAGACGGTTATTCAGGCCATGGAAGAGGCGATCGAGAAGGCGGCGCGCTCCAAATACGGCCACGAGAACGAGATCCGCGCGGAAATCGATGCCAAGACCGGTGAAATCCGCATCTTCCGGGCCCTCGAGGTGGCCGACGAGGTGGACAACGATTACACCCAGATTTCCCTGGTTCGGGCCCGCGAGCATAACCCCGATGCCCAGATCGGCGACTACATCGCCGAGCCCTTGCCGCCCATCGACTTCGGCCGCATCGCCGCCCAGACGGCCAAGCAGGTGATCGTGCAAAAGGTGCGCGAGGCCGAACGCGAACGCCAATACGAGGAATACAAGGACCGCATCGGCGAGATCATCAACGGCCTGGTGAAAAGGGTCGAATACGGCAACGTCACCGTCGATCTCGGCCGCGCCGAGGCCGTGGTGCGGCGCGACGAGCTGTTGCCCCGCGAAACCTTCCACCAGGGCGACCGCATCCGGGCCTATATCTACGATGTGCGCCGCGAGCCCCGGGGGCCGCAGATCTTCCTGTCGCGCACCCACCCCCAGTTGATGGCCAAGCTGTTCGCCCAGGAAGTGCCGGAAATCTACGACAGCATCATCGAGATCAAGGCGGTGGCGCGCGATCCCGGCAGCCGGGCCAAGATCAGCGTCATGTCCAACGATGCCAGCATCGACCCGGTGGGCGCCTGCGTCGGTATGCGCGGCAGCCGCGTGCAAGCCGTGGTCAACGAATTGCAGGGCGAGAAAATCGACATCATTCCCTGGTCGCCCGATCCCGCCACCTTCAACGTCAACGCCTTGGCTCCGGCCGAGGTCACCAAGGTGGTGCTCGACGAAGAGAGCCGTCGCATCGAGGTGGTGGTGCCGGACGAGCAGCTCAGCCTGGCTATCGGCCGGCGCGGCCAGAACGTTCGCCTGGCTTCGCAGCTCACCGGCTGGGACATCGACATCATGACCGAGGCCGAGGAATCGGAGCGCCGCCAGGAGGAATTCCGGCGTCAGAGCGAAATGTTCATCGCCGCCCTCGACGTCGACGAGGTGATCGCCCAGTTGCTGGTCATCGAGGGCTTCTCGACGGTCGAGGAGGTGGCCTACGTCGAGGCCGCGGAATTGTCGGAGATCGAGGGTTTCGACGCCGACCTGGGCGCCGAGTTGCACCAGCGGGCGGAAAAATACCTGGCCGTCGAGGCCGCCCAGTTGAACCAGCGCCGCATCGAGCTTGGGGTGGCCGACGAAGTGGTGGAGCTCGAAGACGTGAGCTTACGCATGGCCGTGGCCTTTGGCGAGAACGGCGTCAAAAGCCTCGACGATGTCGGTGATTTGGCCAGTGACGAACTTTTGGATCTGCTTGGCAACAGCTCGCTGGAGCCGGCCGAGGCCGACGCCATCATCATGGCCGCCCGGGCGCATTGGTTCGCCGACGAGGAGTTGCCGGCCGCCGACGAAGAGCCGGCAGAGCCGGTCCAGGACGAGCCGCTGCCGGCCAGCGGCGAAGACGGCGAAGTCGGCGCCTGAGCCAGGCGGCCGGGGATGCCAAGCAGCCATGCCAGCACCAGCCAGCAAAGCCCGGAAGGGCCCGGCTCCAGCCTCTGGGCCGCGGCAACGACGCTGCATCGCCAGCGGCCGGCGGCTCGATTCGGCCCGGCTGGTGCGCTTCGTGGTGGCCCCCGACGGCGCCGTGCTGGCCGACGTTGGCGGCCGCCTGCCGGGCCGCGGCATGTGGCTGGAGGCGCGCCGGCAAGCGCTTGAGCTGGCGCTCGAGAAGCAGAGCTTCGCCCGTGCCGCCAAACGCCGGGTACGGGTCGAGCCCGATCTTGCCGAGCGCGTCGAAGGGTTGCTCGCCGGGCGCTGTCTGGAAGGCCTTGGCCTGGCCCGCCGGGCGGGCCAAGTGGTCACCGGTTTTGAGCGTGTGAGGGCGGCTTTGCGGACTTCCGAGGTGGCCCTTTTGCTGGCCGCCAGCGACGCCGCCGACGACGGCCGGCGCAAACTGGCGGCCCTGGCCGGGGACTGCAGGCAAGTGGCGCTCTTTTCGCGGGCCGAATTGAGTTTGGCATTGGGCAGGGAAAATGTGGTACATGCTGCGCTGTTACCGGGGGGATTGGCTGACCGCTTGGCGCTCGATGTCGAGCGACTGGCCGGTTTCCGGCCGCCGCCCACGTCGTCCCCGTGGCGGCAGCTTGACAACGTCGAGGCGCATTCGGGGGCGTCCTAGGCCGCTGTGGCCCGGGCGTCCGCAACGCAGGCAGTGAAGATGAGTGAGTCGAAAGAGACCGAACAGTCCGACGAGAGGAAGTCGCTGAGCCTGGCCCGGCCCGGCCGCCTCGAGCTCAAGAAGAAGGTCGAGTACGGGCAGGTAAGGCAGAGCTTCTCGCGCGGCCGCACCAAGGCCGTGGCTGTCGAGGTACGCAAAAAGCGCAGCGTCGGACGCGAGGCTCCGGTTGCTTCCCCGGCGCTGGTCGAGGCGCCGCCGGTCGAGATCAAGCCGGCCCCGCTGGAGGTGGTTGCGGAAGTCCGCGAAGAGTTTCTGGACGAGTCCGGCTCGGGCCGCGGCCGGGTGGTGTTGAAGTCGCTCACCGAGGATGAAAAGGCGGCCCGGGCGAAAGCTCTCGAAGGGGCCAAGGCGGCCGACGAGGCGGCCCGGGCGCGGGCCGAGGACGAAGCCCGGGTACAGGCCGAAGAGGACGTCCGCCGGGCCCAGGAGCACGAGGCCGCGGATCAGCGCGCGGCCGAGGAGGAGGAGCGCAAGCGCCTCGAAGCCGACGCCCGGCGCAAGGCCGAGGAGACGGCGCGCCAGAAGCTGGACGCGCCCGATCCCGAGGCGGCCGGCAGCGAGCCTGGCAAGACGGTCGAGACGGAAGCGCGGGAGGGCGAACGCGACGGGCTGCGGCGGCCCCGCCCCGACACCAAACGCCAGCCCGGCCGGCGTGGCCCGCAGCGGCGTCGCGGCGGCAAGATGACGGTCAGCGACGCGCTCTCCGATCGCGACGAGCGCATGCGCAGCCTGGCGTCCGTGCGCCGGGCCCGCGAACGCGAAAGAAAGGCGGCCCGCGGCGGCGGCGGGCTGGAAACGCAAAAGATCATCCGCGACGTCATCATCCCCGAGACCATCGTCGTGCAGGAGCTGGCCAACCGCATGGCCGAGCGCGGTGTTGACGTCATCCGCACCCTGATGAAGCTCGGCGTCATGGCCAACGTCAACCAGACCATCGACGGTGATACCGCCGAGCTGGTGACCACCGAGTTCGGCCACAAGGTGCGCCGGGTCTCGGAATCCGACATCGAATTCGGCCTCAAGGGCGATGCCGACGAAGCTGGCGTGCTGCAGTTGCGGGCGCCCGTCGTCACGGTCATGGGCCACGTCGACCATGGCAAGACCTCGCTCTTGGATGCCTTGCGCGAGACCGACGTGGCCGGTGGCGAAGCCGGCGGCATCACCCAGCACATCGGCGCCTACCAGGTTGAACTCAGCGGCGGCGACAAAATTACTTTCCTCGATACCCCGGGTCACGAGGCCTTCAGCGCCATGCGCGCCCGCGGTGCCACGGTCACCGACACCGTGGTCCTGGTGGTGGCGGCCGACGACGGCATCATGCCGCAGACCGTCGAGGCCATTAATCACGCCAAGGAAGCGGACTCGCCGATCATCGTCGCCATCAACAAGATGGATAAGCCCGAGGCCGACCCGGGCCGCGTGCGCCAGGAGCTCCTGAACCACGAACTGGTGGTCGAGGAATTGGGCGGCGACATCCTGTGCATCGAGCTCTCGGCCAAGGAGCGCACCAACCTCGACAAGCTCGAGGAAGCCATATTGCTGCAGTCCGAGGTGCTCGAGCTCAGGGCCAACCCGGACCGCGCCGCCGAGGGCGTGATCATCGAGGCCAAGATCGATCGCGGCCGCGGCCCGGTTGCCACCATCCTGGTGCAGCGCGGCACCTTGGCCGTGGGCGATGTCTTCGTGGCCGGTGGCGAGTGGGGCCGGGTGCGTGCCCTGGTCGACGACCATGGCACAAACGTCGAGACGGCCGGCCCATCGGTGCCGGTCGAGGTGCTGGGGTTGACCGGCGCGCCCGAGGCGGGCGACGAGTTTTCCGTCGTCGACAGCGAGCAACGCGCCCGCGAGGTGGCCGAGTTCCGGCAGCGCCGGTCACGGGCGATGAAGGTGGCCAAGCCCGAGCTCGGTACCCTGGAGGAGATGTTCGAGCGCATCTCGAGCGGCGAGACCAAGGAGTTTCCCTTGGTCATCAAGGCCGACGTTCAGGGCTCGCTGGAGGCCATCGTGGGCGGCCTCGAGAAGATGTCGACCGACGAGGTCAAGGCGCGCATCCTGCATGGCGGCGTCGGCGGCATCAACGAATCGGACGTCACCCTGGCCCAGGCCTCCGGCGCCCTGGTCATCGGCTTCAACGTCCGCGCCAATGCCCAGGCCCGCGAGTTGGCGCGGCGCGAGGCTGTGGAAATCCGCTATTACTCGGTCATCTACGACGTCACCAACGACGTCAAAGCGGTGCTGTCGGGCATGCTGGCGCCGGCCATCAAGGAGAATTTCCTGGGCAACGCCGAGGTGCTGCAGACCTTCGGCATCACCAAGGTCGGCCGTGTCGCCGGCTGCCTGGTGACCGAGGGAACGGTCAAGAAGGGGGCCGGCGTGCGCCTGCTGCGCGACAACGTGGTGATCCACGAAGGTTCGCTCTCGCAGCTAAAGCGCTTCAAGGACGATGTCGCCGAGGTCCGGGCCGGGCTCGAATGCGGCATCCAGTTCGAGAACTACCAGGACGTCCAGGACGGTGACGTGGTCGAGGCCTTCGAGCTCGAGGAAGTGGCGCGCACGCTTTAGAGCCTTTCGCGGTTGCACCGTTACGCCCAAGGATCCCATCCGTCATTCCCGCGCAAGCGGGAACCCAGGTTTGTTTGGGTTTGTCAAGGTAGCCGCCAAAGAACGCCAGCAAAAAACGGCGCAAAACCTGGGTTCCCGCGTGCGCGGGAATGACAAAAAGGCGCCGTTAGTGAGCCGGGGAATCTCATGGCAAGACATGGCCGGGCGCCCAGCCAGCGCCAGCTCCGGGTGGGCGAGGAACTACGCCACGCGCTGGCCGAATTGTTCGCGCGGCACGACTTGCGCGACCCTGATCTGGCCGACCTGACGATCACCGTAACCGAGGTGCGGGCCAGCCCCGACCTGCGCCAAGCCACGGCCTATGTGCTGGCGCTGGGCGGCGGTGAAGAAGGGCAGGAGCTGCTGCGCCGCGGCCTGGAGCGCTCGGCCGGCTACCTGCGAACGCAACTGGCCAAGCAGGTGCACCTCAAGTTCTCGCCCCGCCTGGTCTTCGAGATCGATCGCTCGTTCGATGCCGTGGCCCGTCTCGACAGCCTGTTGCACGGGCCCGAAACGAGCGACCAGAGCTAAGAAAAGAACCATGGCACGGCGACGCAAGGGCCTAGCGATCCACGGTTGGCTGGTCATCGACAAGCCCCAAGGTCTGACCTCGGCGGCGGTGGTGGCAAAGGTCAGGCGGGCCAGCGGTGCCGCCAAGGTGGGGCACGGCGGCACCCTCGATCCGCTGGCCACCGGCGTCCTGCCGCTGGCGCTGGGCGAGGCCACCAAGACGGTTTCCTACGTCATGGACGGCACCAAGGCCTACAGCTTCATGGTGGCCTGGGGCGAGGCCCGCGATACCGACGACAGCCAAGGCGCGGTAACGGAGCGGAGCGAGTCGCGCCCCTCGGCGGCGGCGGTGGCGGCGGCCCTGCCGGCTTTTGTCGGCACCATCGAGCAGCTGCCGCCGGCCTACTCGGCGCTCAAGATCGACGGCCGCCGGGCCTACGCCCTGGCCCGGGCCGGCCAGGAGGTGCAACTGGCGCCGCGCCGGGTGCGCGTGGACAGCCTGAAGCTGGTGGCCTGTCCGGACCCCGACCACGCCCGCTTCGAGCTGATCTGCGGCAAGGGCACCTACGTGCGGGCGCTGGCCCGCGACCTGGGCCGGCGTTTGGGCAGCTTTGGCCACGTCGTCGAAATACGCCGCACCCGGGTTGGCGATTTCTCGGAAGGGCAAGCGATTTCGCTGGCTAAACTGGACGAGTTACGGCATAGTTCGGCGCTCGATTCAGCGATCCTGCCGGTCGAGACCGCGCTGGCCGACATCCCGGCGCTGGCCCTGACCGGATCCCAAGCCGAACGCCTGCGACATGGCCAGGCGATTCGCGTGCTGAATATCGCGGATGGCATCTGCCGCACCATGACGGATGGACGCCTGGTTGCCCTAGCCGAAGCAAATGACGGCGAAGTGCGGCCACTGCGGGTTTTCAATTGTTAACGCCAGGAGAAGACGATGTCGATAACAGCGGAACGCAAGCATGAGCTTGTGGGAAAATTCGCGACCGCGGACGGCGACACAGGTTCACCCGAGGTCCAGGTCGCCGTTCTCACCGAACGCATCGTCAATCTGACGGAGCACTTCAAATCACACCACAAGGATCTGCATTCCCGGCGCGGACTGATAAGAATGGTCAACCGCCGGCGCAGCCTGCTGGATTACCTCAAGGGCAAGAACCAGCAGCGCTACGAGGTGCTGATCAAGGAACTCGGTCTGCGCAAGTAGAATGCCGATCCGCCTCGTCCCCGGTGCCGGCCCCGGTGCTGAACCCGGGGGTCGCCGAGGCGAGCGGCAAAGGAAAATCAGCAACCGCCGGCCAAGCCGGCGGCTGACTGTCGGCAACCGGAAGGCCGGTTGCCACGATGGCTGCGCCGCAAGGGCGGCGCGGCAGGTTGGAAGGAAACCAAAACATGTTTGAGATTCATCGCAAGGAACTTATGTGGGGAGGCCGCAAGCTGGTCATGGAGACCGGCCGCATGGCCCGCCAGGCCGATGGCGCCGTGCTGGTGACCTATGGCGAAACCGTGGTGCTGTGTACCGCCGTCGCCCAGAGGTCGGCGCGGGTGGGCATCGATTTCTTCCCCCTCACCGTCAACTACCAGGAAAAAACCTTCGCCACCGGCAAGATCCCCGGTGGCTTTTTCAAGCGCGAAGGCCGTCCCTCCGAGAAGGAGACGTTGACCTCGCGGCTCATCGACCGGCCCATCCGGCCGTTGTTTGCCAAGGGCTTCCGCAACGAGACCCAGGTCATCTGCACGGTGCTCAGCCACGATCTCGAAAACGATCCCGATATCGTTGCCCTGGTCGGTTCGGCAGCGGCGCTGACGCTTTCGGGAATACCCTTCCTGGGCCCCATCGCGGCCGCCCGGGTGGGTTTCATCGACGGCCAATTCGTGCTCAATCCCTTGGTCGAGGACTTGGAGCAAAGCCGCCTCGATCTGATTGTCGCCGGTACCGCCGATCACGTCATGATGGTCGAATCCGAGGCTCATGAGCTCAGCGAGGAGGAAATGCTGGGGGCCGTCAACTTCGGCCACGAGCAGTTTCGCCCGGTCATCGAGGCCATCATCGAACTGGCCGAGAAGGCGGCCAAGGATCCCTGGAATCTGCCCGAGCCGTCCGACAACAGCGCCGTGGCGCAAAAGGTCAAGGCCGAGGCCGAGGCCGAGCTTCGCGGCGCCTACGCCGAAGTGGTCAAGCAGACCCGGCAGGGCAAGATCGATGCGCTGCGCGACAAGGTGTCGGCCGGCTTCGAGGATGGCGATGAGGCGGACAAAAAGGCGGCTTCCGGAGCCTTCAAGGATCTCGAGAAGAGCATCGTGCGGCGCCAGATCATCGACAGCGGCGTGCGTATCGACGGCCGCGACACCAAGACCGTGCGGCCCATCTCGTGCGACGTGAATCTGCTGCCGAGAGCGCACGGCTCGGCACTCTTTACCCGCGGCGAGACCCAAGCCTTGGCCGTGGCGACGCTGGGCACCGGGCGTGACGAGCAGATCATCGACGCCCTGCAAGGCGAATATCGCGAACGCTTCATGCTGCACTACAACTTCCCGCCCTATTCCGTGGGCGAGGCCTCGTTCCTGCGCAGCCCCGGGCGGCGGGAAATCGGTCACGGCAAGCTGGCCTGGCGGGCGCTGCGGCCGCTCATGCCGAACTGGGACGACTTCCCCTACACCATCCGCGTGGTCTCGGAGATCACCGAATCCAACGGCTCCTCGTCGATGGCCACGGTCTGCGGCACCTCGCTCTCGCTGATGGACGCCGGCGTACCGCTCAAGCGTCCGGTGGCCGGTATCGCCATGGGCCTGATCCTCGAGGAAGACAGCCACGCCGTGCTCTCGGACATCCTGGGCGACGAGGACCACCTGGGCGACATGGACTTCAAGGTGGCCGGCACCGAGGAAGGCGTCACTTCGTTGCAGATGGACATCAAGGTGGCCGGCATCACCAGTGACATCATGGCGCTGGCGCTGGCCCAGGCCCGCGAGGGGCGTCTGCACATCCTGGGCGAGATGACGGCGGCCCTGGCCCGGCCGCGCGACGAGGTCGGCCAGTACGCGCCGCGCATCACCACCATCGAGATCCCCAAGGACAAGATCCGCGAGGTCATCGGCACCGGCGGCAAGGTGATCCGCGAGATCACCGAGGAGACCGGCGCCAAGATCGATATCGAAGACGACGGCACCATCCGGGTTGCCGCCGCCACCACCGAGGTGGCCGAGGCGGCCATCAATTGGATCAAGGAAATCGTGGCCGAGCCCGAGGTCGGCGTGATCTATACGGGCAAGGTGGTCAAGGTGGTCGATTTCGGCGCCTTCGTGAATTTCATCGGCAACCGCGACGGCTTGGTGCACATCAGCGAGCTGGCACCCAGGCGGGTCGGCAAGGTGACCGACGTGGTCAACGAAGGCGACGAGGTCTACGTCAAGATGCTGGCCATGGACGATCGCGGCAAGGTGCGGCTCAGCATGCGCTCCGTCGATCAGCAGTCGGGCCAGGAAATCAGCGACCAGAAGGGGGACGGCGAGGCGGCGACAGGCCGGTCGCAGGCCGCCGGCCCGCCCTCTTCCCCGCCGCCGCGCCGCCGCGCCGACGACGCAAAGCAAAGACCGTGAAAGCGTTGAACCCCGTGCTTGTCTCCGGACGGGAAGTGTTGCCCTTGGTCGAGGGCGGCAAAGGTGTGGCGGTGACCAACGGCGAATGTTCGGGGGCCTGGGCGGCGGCCGGCGGGGTAGGGACGTTCTCGGGCGTCAACGCCGACAGCTACGACGAATTCGGCGTCGTCATCCGGCAAATCTATCACGCCAAGACGCGCCGCGAGCGTCACGAGGAGCTGATCGCCTACGCCATCCGCGGCGGCATCACCCAGGCCCAAATCTGTCACGAGACGGCCGCCGGCGAGGGCCGCATCCACGTCAACATCCTGTGGGAGATGGGCGGCGCGCAGCACGTCGTCGAAGGCATCCTGGAGGGCGCCAAGGGCCTCGTCCATGGCGTCACCTGCGGCGCCGGCATGCCCTATAAGATCGCCGAAATCGCCGCCAATTACGGCGTTTACTACTATCCCATCGTGTCTTCGGCGCGGGCCTTCAGGGCGCTCTGGAAACGCTCCTATAACAAGTTCGCCGAGCTCATGGGCGGCGTCGTTTACGAGGACCCCTGGCTGGCCGGCGGCCACAACGGGCTGACCAACTCGGAGGATCCGCTAAAGCCCGAGGCGCCCTATCCCCGGGTGCTGGCGCTACGCCAGGAAATGCGCGCCTTCGGGCTTGATCAGACGCCGATCGTCATGGCCGGCGGCGTCTGGTATCTGCGTGAGTGGCAGGATTGGATCGATAATCCCGAGCTCGGCCCGATCGTCTTCCAGTTCGGCAGCCGCGGCCTTTTGACTCAGGAAATCCCCATTCCCGAGGCCTGGAAACAGCGCCTGATGACGCTGCGCGAAGGCGATATCCTGCTCAACCGTTTCAGTCCCACCGGGTTCTATTCCTCGGCCGTGCACAACGACTTCCTGCGTGAGCTCGAGCAGCGCAATGCCCGCCAGGTCAGCTATGCCAGCGCCGCCGACGGCGATCATGCGGCCGAGCTTGGCATCGGCCCGCGCAACCGCCTGGTCTATCTGAGCGAGAGCGACCGCAAGCGGGCCGAGGAATGGATCGCCGACGGCAACAGCGTGGCGCTGCGCACACCGTCGCAGACCTTGATCTTCGTCAGCCCCGAGCGGGCCGCCGAAATCCGTACCGACCAGGTCGATTGCATGGGCTGTCTGAGCCATTGCCAGTTCTCCAACTGGGCCGAGAACGAGGAAGGCACCACCGGCAAGAAGTCGGACCCCCGCAGCTTCTGCATCCAGAAAACCCTGCAAGACGTGATTCATACCGACAATACCGAGAACAACCTCATGTTCGCCGGGCACGGGGCCTATCGCTTCGCCAGCGATCCCTTCTATTCCAACGGTTTCATCCCCACGGTGCGCCAGCTCGTTGAACGCTTGATGACAGGCGACTAGCCAACATCAATGCGTTGCACTGTTTATTGAATTAGTTCAAAATAACCCGCGGGGCTGGGCTTCAGCCCTTTGCTTTTTTGTCAGGCGTTCTATCTAAGGGGTAGGGGCGCCAAGGGGCGGAACCTATCGTCGTCTATCAGAACCGTTGAGGCCACCGTGGAACAACAACGACCCTATTTCGAGGCTTTGACGCGGCTCAGGGCCGCCAACCTCCGTCCCACCCGCCAGCGGCTGGCGCTTTCAAGGCTGCTTTTCGATGACGGCGACCGGCACATAACCGCCGAAGTGCTGCACAGCGAGGCCTTGGCCTCCAATGTCAGGGTGTCCCTGGCAACCGTCTACAACACGCTGCACCAGTTCACCAAAGCGGGCCTGCTGCGCGAAGTGGTGGTTGATTCGGGACGTTCGTATTTCGACACCAACACCACGCCGCACCACCATTTCTTCTTTGAAAAGAGTGGCCGGCTGGAAGATATCCCGGGCCTTTCCTATTCCATCGACGATCTGCCGCCGCCGCCGCCGGGGACCCTGATCGACAGCGTCGCCGTCGTCGTCCGCTTGCGGGAGGCGGAGGAGTAGGCATCTAATTTGGTTTGAAAGGTATCGAGTTGCACTCTTTTTTGGAATCATTCTAGATTTTTCTCGATACCCATCCACATACCTTGTAAGGTAGCGGCCAGGTTGAACCGCCGAGGCGCGTGATAACCCCGCCGGTGCGGCCGCGACCGCTCATTCCGATGACGCCCATGAGGGAGAATCCGATGCCGTCTCTAGCTGGAAGCAAGACCGAACAGAACCTGAAGGACGCCTTCGCCGGCGAGTCCCAGGCCAACCGCCGCTATCTCTATTTCGCCCAGAAAGCCGACGTCGAGGGCTATCCCGATGTCGCCACGGTGTTCCGTTCCACCGCCGAAGGCGAAACCGGCCACGCCCACGGCCACCTGGAGTATCTCGAAGAGACCGGCGATCCGGCCACCGGCAAGCCCATCGGTGCCACCAGCGACAACCTGGTTGCCGCGGTGGCCGGCGAAACCCACGAATACACCGATATGTACCCGGGCATGGCGCGGGCCGCCCGTGACGAGGGCTTCGACGAGATCGCCGAATGGTTCGAGACCCTGGCCAAGGCGGAAAAGTCGCACGCCGGGCGTTTCCAACGCGCGCTCGACGAATTGGGCTAAAGCAGCGCAGTCTGCGAACAGCAAACAGGGGAGCGGAAACGCTCCCCTTTTTCGTTGCCTCGCAGTGCCGTTCCGCGCATCTTTGGCGGTATGAAAGAAGGCAGCACCCAAGCCCCCATCCGCCATCCCCTGGCCTGGAGGGAGGCGGATTTTCTCGCCGCCGACAAGATCGAGGCCGAGCTTACACGGGTCTTCGACATCTGCCACGGCTGCCGGCGTTGTTTCAATCTTTGCGACAGTTTTCCCCGCCTCTTCGACCTCATCGACGAATCCAGGACGGGCGAGCTCGATTCCGTGTCGCCGGCCGACTATGCCCCGGTGGTGGCGGCCTGCACGCTTTGCGATCTCTGTTTCATGACCAAGTGTCCCTACGTGCCGCCGCACGAGTTCGACCTCGATTTCCCCCACCTCATGCTGCGCGCCCGGGCCGCTGAATTCGCCGCCGGCCGTGTCGGCTTGTGGCAGCGTCAGCTGGGTCGGACCGACCGCAACGGCCGCCTGGCCGGAGCTCTGGCGCCGCTGGTCAACTGGGCCTCGACCTCTGGCAACGGCCTGACGCGGCCGCTCATGGAGGGTGTCGTCGGTATCCACCGCGAGGCCGAGGTGCCGCGCTTTTGTGCCCGCACGCTGGTCGCCGAGGCGGCAGGCCAGCCGCTCGAGATCAACCGCCAGGCGCCGGCCATGGGCCGCCAGGCGGTGCTCTTCGCCACCTGCTTCGTCAATTACAACAACACCGCCAGCGGCCAGGCGGCGCGCCTCGTGCTGGCCCATAACGGCGTCGATGCCCAGGTCGCGCACCCAGGCTGCTGCGGTATGCCCCAGTTCGAGCACGGCGACCTGGAGGCGGTGGCGGCCCAGGCGCGCCGGGTGGCCCAGGCCTTGGCACCGGCGCTCGACGAGGGCCGCGACGTCGTGGCGCTGACGCCGAGCTGTGCGCTGATGCTGAAGTTCGAGTGGCCGTTGTTGCTGCCCGACGACGCGGCCGTGCGGCGGCTCTGCGAAGCCAGCGTCGACATCTGCCAATACCTCGTCGACATTGCCGCCAACGAGGGCCTGGCGCCTGGCTTGGGGGCCCTCGAGGGCGGCGTGGCGCTACATCTGGCCTGCCACGCCCGAGCCCAGAACATGGGCCCCAAGGCGGCCGAGATGCTGCGTCTTTTACCCGACACCGAACTCAGCCTGATCGAACGTTGCTCGGGCCATGGCGGCTCCTGGGGCATGATGAAGGAAAATTTCGAGGTTGCCATCAAGGTCGGCCGGCCGGTGGCCCGCCAGGCGGCCGAAGCGGGCCGGCAATGGCTGGCCTCGGAATGCCCGCTGGCCGGCGCCCACGTGGTGCAGGGGATCGGGCGCCTCGAGGCGGCCGGGCCCGGGGTCCCGGATCGGGCCTATCACCCCATCGAGCTGATGGCCCGGGCCTGGGGCCTCGAAGGCGCGGCCCAGCCATGAGCGCGGCCCAGCGCCGCCTCACCCGGGCCGACATCATGGCCCCCGAGGCCTATGCCGCCGAGCGCCGCCAAAGGCGCCGGGAGCTGATGGCGCTGAAGGCCGACCGCCGCCTCGAGGTCGGCCCTTTCGCTACGTTCTATTTCGAAAACTACGACACCATGTGGCATCAGGTGCATGAGATGCTGCGCATCGAAAAGGGCGGCGAGGAACAGATCGCGGGCGAGCTGGCGGCCTACAATCCGCTGATCCCCCAGGGTCGTGAACTCGTTGCCACGCTGATGCTGGAGATCGAGGAGCCCGAGCGCCGGGCCCGCGAGCTGGCTGGCCTGGGCGGTATCGAGGAGACGGTGCAACTGCGCCTCGGCCAAAGCCTGGTGTGCGCCGTCCCCGAGGCCGACCTCGAACGCACGGACGAAAAGGGCAAGGCATCGGCGGTGCATTTTCTCCACTTTCCCCTGAGCGACGACCAGGCGGCGGCGTTCCGGGATCCCGCCCAGGATGCCGTGCTGGGCATCGAGCACGCCAACTATGCCCATTTGGCGCGGCTCTCCGAACGGGTGCGCCAGGCCCTGGCCGCGGATCTGGCCTGAGGCGCCGGTAGCCCGCCATGCCGCTGCTAACCACGCTGGTCGGCGCTCTGCCCAAGCACACCTTTACGCCCTATGCCATCGGCGGCGGCGGCTACATCTTCGCCGACGCCTTCGGGGCCGAGTACGACCGCCTGCAACAGCAACGGCCGCTGGCCGACGTGCTGGCCATGCAGCAGTTTTTGGCCGTGCTCAAGCGGGTGCAACTGGACCTCGACGTGGCCGTCGACGGCGAGCTCTCGCGCCTGGTCTACTGGCAGTACAACTGCCTCAACATGGCCGGCGTCGAACGTGATGGCGACGAGGTGGTGGTGACCGGACCGCTCTCGCCGGGCCCGGCTATGCTGGTCGACGACTGGCGCCAGGCCCAGTCCTTCACCGCACGACCGGTCAAGATCGCCACGGCCGGACCAGCGACCCTCAGCGAATACGTCGTCGACCGGCACTACGGCGACAAGCGGGCGCTCTGCCAGGCCTTTGCCGCAGCCCTTGGGACCGAGCTGGGGGCGCTGGCCGAGGCCGGCTGCCGCTGGCTGCAGCTCGACGAGCCGCAGCTCGGGTTCCAGCCCGAGATGGCGCTGGCCTACGGCTTCGAAGCCGTCGACGCCTGCTTTGCCGGGCTGCCTACCGAAGTCAATCGCGTGCTCCACATCTGCCGCGGCTACGCCCCCGTCGACGGTGACCGGGAGGGCCGCAATCCGGCCCGGCCCTACGCCCGGCTGGCGCCCGCCATCGAAGCCTCGGCGGCCGACGTGATCTCGCTCGAGGACGCCTCGGAATACCACGAAGACCTGGGATTCCTGGAACAGCTGGCCACCACCAAGGTGATGTTCGGCGCCGTCTCCAACCTCGATACCAAGGTCGAGCCCGTCGAGCAGATCCGCGAGCGCCTGAAAACCGCCCTCCAACACGTCGACGCCGAGCGCCTGATCGTGGCCCCCGATTGCGGCTTCGGCACCTATCGCGACGAGGACGCATCGTTCGTCTGGCAAAAGCTCGCCAACATGGTGGCGGCCGCCAAATCCCTGTAGCCCGCGCTCGGCACGCCGTTCGATTGGATGTTCTTCAACCACCTGATTTTATTTGAAAAAACTTCCGAGTTCAGCGCTGAACTCGGTTCTTTCGGATCCACCGGCACCTGGCCTCTAGCCGCCCCGGCCAGCCTATCGGCCGGCCGCGTCCGGGACCACGGTTGCCGGCGCCACCGGCCGGCCGGCCTTTGCCGCTCTGCCCTCGGCCGGCGTTGCAACTGCCGCCCGGGCCATGAAGGCGCGCCAGATGCGGGCCGGAAGGCCGGCGCCGGTGACCCGCTTCATGGCCTTTTCGTCATCGTTGCCGACCCACACCCCGGTCACCAGGTCGCCGGCATAGCCGATGAACCAGGCGTCGCGGTGGCCCTGGCTGGTGCCGGTCTTGCCGGCCGTGGCGATGCTCAGCCGGGCCGCCCGTCCGCCGCCCTCCGCCACCGCGGCGCGCAGCATGGCGTCGAGGTCGGCGGCCACGCCGGGCGCCATGACGCGGCCCGGGCCCGAGCCCGAACGGCGATGAATCCGGGCCCCGCCAATCTCGCTGATGGTGCTGATGCCGTGGCTCCAGACGCCCCGGCCGCCGGCCGCCACGGTGGCGTAGGCCGTGGTCATTTCAAGCAGTGAAATGCCAACTGTACCGAGCGCCGTCGAGGGGTGGGCCGGCAGCGGCGAAGTGACGCCGAGCCGCGCCGCGGCCTCGACGACGCGGCGCCGCCCGGCCCGCTCCGCCACCTTCACGGCCACCGTGTTGATCGAACGCGCAAAGGCCTGGGTCAGGCTGACCGGGCCGGCATATTTGCCTGAATAGTTGCGCGGCGACCAGCCGGCCACCGTCAGCGGCTCGTCGCGCATTTGCGTCTCGGGCTTGAGGCCGGCCTCGAGCCCGGCCAGGTAGACGAAGAGCTTGAAGGTCGAGCCCGGTTGGCGGCGCGCCTGGCTGGCCCGATTGAACTGGCTCAGGCGGTAGTCGCGCCCCCCCACCAGGGCCCGCACCGCACCCGCCGGGCTCATCGCCACCAGCGCCGCCTGGCTTACCGCCAGACGTTTGCCGGCCGCTGCCAGTTGGCTTTCGATGACCCGCTCGGCGAGCTTTTGCAGCCCCGCGTCCAGGGTGGTGGTGACGGAGATGTCGCGCCGGGCGTGGCCGCTGTAGCCCGACACCTGCTCGACGATCCAATCGGCGGCGTAGCGTCCGGTCCGGGTCCGCGCCGGTAACTTCCGAGGCGGCCGCAGACCGGCCAGGCGCTGCCCCGCCGTGGTGGCCTGGGCTTGGCTGATGGCGCCCGAGCGCACCATGCTGGCCAGCACCACCTGGGCGCGCCCACGGGCGCGCCGGGGGCTGGTGGTGGGGGCATAGCGCGTCGGCGCCTTCAAGAGGCCGGCCAGCAGCGCCGCCTGGCCCAGCGAGAGCCGCCGCGCCGAGAGGCCGAAATAGCGCTGCGCCGCCGCCTCGACGCCATAGGTGCCGGCCCCCAGGTAGACCCGGTTCAGGTAAAGCGTAAGAATTTCGTCCTTGCTGAAATTGGCCTCCAGCCAGAACGCCAACAGCACCTCCTGGACCTTGCGCTTGATCGTGCGTTCGGGCTTGAGGAAAAGGTTCTTGGCCAGTTGCTGGGTGATCGTACTGCCACCCTGGACGATGCGGCCGGCGCGCAGGTTGGCTACCGCCGCCCGCGCCAGGCCGATCAGGTCGATGCCGAAGTGCCAGCGGAAGCGCCGGTCCTCGATGGCCAGCACGGCCTGGGGCATGACCGGCGGCAGCTCGTCGAGCGCCACCTCGGCGCCGTAGAGATCGCCGAAGCGGGCAAGCGGGCTGCCGTCGGCGTAATGCAGTAACAGTGCCGGCCGCGGCCGCGGCGCGCCGGGGGCATCAACGTCGGGCAGGTCGTAGGCGTACCAAGCCACCACGCCGATCAGCAGCACGGCGCCCCAGATGCCCAGCACCGCCAGCCAATAGGCCAAGCGGCCGATCAGGCTGGGCCGGGCTGGGGAAGGCTCTTTTTTCGCCATCGCCCGGCCGCTGCAAGAATCAACGCCCGTGGCGCCTAGACATCGAGGTTGGCCACGGCCAGGGCATTTTCCTGGATGAAGTCGCGGCGCGGCTCCACCAGATCGCCCATCAAGGTGGAAAACAGGTCATCGGCCTCGTCGGCGTGGCTCACCTTGACCTGCAGGATGGTGCGCACCTCGGGATCGAGCGTGGTCTCCCAAAGCTGTTCGGGATTCATCTCACCCAGCCCCTTGTAGCGCTGGATTGCCAGCCCCTTGCGGCCCAGCGCCAGCACCTGCTCCAGCAACTGGGTGGGCGAGCGGATGATGAGCTCTTCGCCCTTGCGCGTGAGCACGGCGCGGACCAGGTAGGTTTCCTGCTGGCGGCCCAACTGGTCGTCGAGCTTGCGGGCATCGGCCGAGCGGATCAGCGGGCCGTCGATGAGGTGGCTCTCGCGCACGCCGCGCACGGTGCGGCTGAAGCGCAGCCCGCCGTCGTCGGTGGTCTCGCCCTGCCAGCCGCGCTCGGTCTCGGGGGCCAACTGGTCCAAGCGGCGGGCGACGTAGGCGCAGGCCGTGGCGGCCCGGTCGCTGTCGGCCAGGGCCTCGGGGTTGAGGGCGCCGGCGATGGCGGTCTGCTCGACCACCGACCAGGAGTAGCGCCTGGCCACCGATTCCAAAAGCTTGCGGCTGGCCCGGGCCTTTTGCACCAGTTCCATGAGATCTTCGCCGGCCCGCTGCTCACCGGTATGCAGTGTCAGCACGGCCTCGTCGATCCCTAGTGCCACGAGATAGTCCTCGAGCTCGCGCTCGTCCTTGAGATAGCGTTCGGATCGTCCTTGGCTGACCTTGTAGAGCGGCGGCTGGGCGATGTAGAGGTAGCCGGCCTCGACGATCTCGCGCATCTGACGATAGAAGAAGGTCAGCAAGAGCGTGCGGATATGGGCGCCGTCGACGTCGGCGTCGGTCATGATGATGATGCGGTGGTAGCGGATCTTCTCGAGGTCGAAGTCCTCGTGGCCGATGCCGGTGCCCAACGCCGTGATCAGGGTGCCGATCTCGGTGGACGACAGCATCTTGTCGAAACGCGCGCGCTCGACGTTGAGGATCTTGCCCCTGAGCGGCAGCACCGCTTGCGTTCCGCGGTCGCGGCCCTGCTTGGCCGAGCCACCCGCCGAATCGCCCTCCACCAAGAAGAGTTCGGCCTTCGACGGGTCGCGCTCCTGGCAGTCGGCCAGCTTGCCCGGCAGGCTGGAGATGTCGAGAGCACCCTTGCGCCTGGTCAGCTCGCGCGCCTTGCGCGCCGCTTCGCGCGCCGCCGCCGCCTCGACCACCTTGCCGATGATGGTCCGCGCCTCGCTCGGGTGCTCCTCGAACCATTGGCCCAGCTTGTCGGCGATGAAGCCCTCGACCGCCGGGCGCACCTCCGAGGACACCAGCTTGTCCTTGGTCTGGGAGGAGAACTTTGGGTCGGGCACTTTGACCGAGAGCACGCAGGTCAAGCCCTCGCGGGCGTCCTCGCCGGTCAGGTTGACCTTCTCGCGCTTGGCGATGCCGCTTTTGTTGGCGTAGCCGTTGATGGTGCGGGTCAGCGCCGCGCGCAAGCCGGCCAGATGGGTGCCGCCGTCGCGCTGCGGGATGTTGTTGGTAAAGCAGAGCACGTTTTCGTGGTAGCTGTTGTTCCACTGCAGCGCCACATCGAGGTCCAGCTCGTCGCGTTCGCCGGCTATGGTGATGGGCGGCTCGTGGCTCGCCGTCTTGTTGCGGTCGAGGTATTTGACGAAGGCCTCGACGCCACCCACGTAGTGAAGTTCGGTGTGCTGCGGCTCGATGCCGCGGGCGTCATTCAGCGCGATGGTGACGCCCGAATTGAGGAAAGCGAGCTCGCGCAAACGGTGCTCCAGGGTGGCGAAATCGAAATCGGTATCGGAAAACACCGTGTCCGAGGGGCTAAACTCGATCTCGGTGCCGCTCTGCTCGGCCTGGCCGACGATCTCCAGCGGCGCCTCGGGCTCACCTTCCTTGAAGCGCATGAAATGTTCGTTGCCGTCACGCCAGATGCGCAAGTTCAGGGTGCCCGAAAGGGCGTTGACCACCGAGACGCCGACGCCGTGCAGGCCGCCCGACACCTTGTAGGAGTTGTGGTCGAACTTACCGCCGGCATGGAGCTGCGTCATGATGACCTCGGCCGCCGAGACGCCTTCCTCGTCGTGCAGGTCGGTGGGAATGCCGCGGCCGTTGTCGCTGACGGTGACGGAGCCCTCGGGATTGAGGGTCACCTCGACGCGGTCGCAGTAGCCGGCCAGGGCCTCGTCGATGGCGTTGTCGACGACTTCGTAAACCATGTGGTGCAGCCCCGAGCCGTCATCGGTATCGCCGATGTACATGCCGGGGCGCTTGCGCACGGCATCCAGGCCGCGCAGCACTTTGATCGAATCGGCGCCGTAGTCTTCAGGCCCCGTGGCCTCATCGGCGGTGGGTTGTTCACTGATCGTGGCGGCCATCGGGTTTCCTCTCAGCCAGCCGGGACGGACACCAGCCGACCGGCCTCAAGCTCGCAAAACTGGGCCCGGCCGGCCAGCGCGGCAAACAGCCCGGCGTCGCTGCCGCTGAGCCAGGCCTGGGCACCGAGGGCCTGGATTTCGGCAAACAGCGCGGCCCGGCGTTCGGCGTCGAGATGGGCGGCGATCTCGTCCAGCAGCATGATCGGCGGCCGGCCCCGGCGCGCCAACTGCAGGCGGGCGTCGGCCAGCACGATGGCGATCAGCAGGGCCTTCTGCTCGCCGGTGGAACACTTGTCCGCCGCCAAATCGCGGCCGGCGTCGCTGACCACCAGATCGCTGCGATGCGGTCCCAGCTGGGCGCCGCCGCTCTCGCCGTCGCGCCGCCGGCCGGCCTCGAGCTGGTGCCGGAAGCGCTCCTCGACGGCCAGCGCCGGCTCGGCCTCGAGCCAGGTATCGAGGCTGCCGGCAATCTCGAGCCGGGCGCTGGGGAACGGCCCGGCGGCGCTCATGGCGCCGTTGAGGCGGGCCACGGCGTCACGCCGGGCCACCGCCACGGCGATGCCGTAGCCGGCCATGGTTTCCTCCAGCGCGGCCAGCCAGGCGGCGTTGGCCGAGCCCCCCTGCCCCCCCCGCAAGAGCCGCGAGCGTTCCCTCAGCGCCCGCTCGTAGGCCGATACACGGCCCGCGTGTTGGCTGTCGAGGCCGTAGACCAGACGATCCAGAAAGCGCCGGCGCGGTGCCGCGCCCTCGATGAAAAGCCGGTCCATCTGCGGCGTCAGCCAGACCAGCGAGGCGATGTCCGCCAGGGCGCCGGCGGTGGCTGCCGTCTTGCCGTCGATGCGGATCAGGCGGCGGTCGCCCGGCGCCCGGGTCTCGAGATCCCTGTCCGCACCCCCCTCAGGCACCTGCGGTAGGGCCGCCAGCCCGCTGCCCACCTCGACTTTTCCCCCCGCCGTATCCAGCGTGGCCGCCACGGCCCAGGGCCTGGCGCCCTGGTGGCGCTGCATGTCGGCCAGCCGGGCCCGGCGCAGGCCGCGTCCCGGGGCCAGCATCGATAGCGCTTCCAAAAGGTTGGTTTTGCCGGCGCCGTTGGCGCCGTTGAGCACCACCATGTCGGCCCCGGCTTGCAGGCGCAGGCTCTGGTAGTTACGGAAATCGGTCAGCACCAGGCGCCGCACCGCCAGCTGGCTGGGCTCGGCCCCAAGGGGCCCGGCCTCGAGAGGCTCGGCCTCGAGAGGTCCCGGCCTGGCTGTCGCCGCCGTCACCGCCATCACACCCGCATGGGCATCAGCACGTAAAGGGCGCCTTCGTCGTTGCCGTCGCGGACCAGCGTCGGTGACACCGCGTCGGCCAATACGAACTGTGTCTGGTCGCCCTCGATCTGGGCCGTGATGTCGAGCAGGTAGCGGGAATTAAAGCCTATTTCGATGGCCTCCTGGTCGTAGGAAACGGCGATTTCCTCGGAGGCGCTGGCGCTGTCGGGGTTGTTCGCGGCCAGCACCGCCCGGCCCTGGCTGAGGCTCAGCTTGACGGCCCGGGATTTCTCCGTCGATACCGTCGAGACGCGGTCGACGGCTTCCGCGAAAACCTTGGTGTCGGACTCCATCAGCTTGTCGTTGCCCTCGGGAATGACCCGGTGGTAGTCGGGAAAGGTGCCGTCGATGAGCTTCGAGGTGAGCACCGCCTGGTCGAAGGCGAAGCGGATCTTGGTGTCCGATAGCGCCACCTCGATGGCGCCGTCGCTTTCCTCGATCAGCTTACGCAGTTCGCCCACCGCCTTTCTCGGCGCGATGACGCCCGGTATGCCGGCGGCGCCTTCGGGCAGCGGCGTGTCGACCCGGGCCAGGCGATGGCCGTCGGTGGCCACCGCGCGCAGCATGGCCACGCCCCCGGCCTCGGCGGCGTGCAGGTAGATGCCGTTGAGGTAGTAGCGCGTCTCTTCGGTCGAGACGGCAAAACGGGTCTTGTCGATGAGGCGGCGCAGCTCGCTACCTCCGATCATGAAGCGGTGCGGCAGCTCGCCCTCGGCCATGGCCGGAAAGTCCTCTCGCGGCAGGCAAGGCAGGTTGAACTCCGAGCGCCCGGCGGTGAGGTTGAGGCGGCCGCCGTCCTCGCTCAGGCCCAGCGAGACCTGGGCGCCGTCGGGCAGTTTGCGCACGATGTCGAAAAGCGTGTGGGCCGGCGTCGTGGTGGCACCTTCCTGCGCCACCTCGGCCGGGGCACGGTCGACGATGGCCAGATCGAGGTCGGTGGCGGTCAAGCTGAGCCCCCCCTCGGCCGCTTCGAGCAGCACGTTGGACAGGATGGGAATGGTGTTGCGCCGCTCGACGACACTCTGAACGTGGCCCAGCGAGCTCAGAAGGTCAGCGCGTTCGGTTGTCAGTTTCATGCCTGCCTACGCCCTTTGTTGGGGACAAAAGTCACCTGCTTTTCAGCGTTACCGTGCCGTGGCTGGCCGTCAGCCCTGGCGTTTTCGCCGTGCCCGTGAGCGTGCTCGTGAGCAGGAAACCCGGGTCGCCAAACGCCGCCGCGCGGTCCCGGAAGATAGCCTCGAGCGCAACCCGGGAGTATCCCGGGCAAAGAGCTCGATTTCCGGTTTTGCAGTATAGCAGAAGGCAACCCCCGCCACACGTTTATTCGCTGAAATCGAGACCCCGGCGGCAGCCGGGCGGGGGCCGGATTCAGGCCTCCAGCATGCGCCGCAAGAGGTCGATGTCCTCGGCCAGGGTGCCGTCGGATTCCTTGAGCTCGGTGATTTTCTTGACCGCGTACATCACCGTGGTGTGGTCGCGGCCGCCGAACTTGCGCCCGATCTCGGGCAGCGAGCGGGTGGTCAGTTGTTTGGCCAGGTACATGGCCACCTGGCGCGGCCGGGCCACGGCCCGGGCGCGGCGCTCGGAATACATGTCGGCCAGGCGGATATTGAAGTGCTCGGCCACCCGCTTTTGGATGTCGTCGATGGTGACGCGGCGGTCGTTGGCCCGCAACAGGTCGCGCAGCACTTCTTGCGTTGTCTCCAGCGTGATGGGCCGGCCGACCAGGTTGGAGTACGCCAGCACGCGGTTCAGCGCGCCCTCCAGCTCGCGCACGTTGGAGGTGATGCGATGGGCCAGGAATTCCAGCACCCGCATGGGCACGTGGCTGGCACCGGCCTGTTCCGCCTTGCTTTGCAGGATGCCGATGCGCAGCTCGTAGTCGGTGGCGTGGATGTCGGCCACCAAGCCCCAGCCCAGCCGCGAGCGCATGCGCTCTTCCATGCCGTCGAGGTCGGAGGGCGAGCGGTCGCCGGAGATGATGATTTGGCGGTTCTGGTCGACCAGGGCGTTGAAGGTGTGGAAGAACTCCTCCTGGGTGGAATTCTTGTTGGCGATGAACTGCACGTCGTCGATCATCAATACGTCGACCGAGCGGAACTGGTCCTTGAAGGCCATCACGTTCTTGTACCTGAGCGCCCGGATGAACTGGTACATGAACTTCTCGGCCGAGAGATAGATCACCTTGCGTTCGGGCTGGCCCTCGCGGATGTGCCAGGCGATGGCGTGCATCAGGTGGGTCTTGCCCAGGCCCACGCCGCCATAGAGATAGAGCGGATTGAAGGGCACCACCGGCGCCTCGGCGACGCGCCGCGCCGCGGCGTAGGCCAGTTCGTTGGGTTTGCCGGCGATGAAGTTCCGGAAACTGAAGCGCGGATCGAGCGGTGCCCCCAGTTCCAGGGCCCGGCCAGGGCCCAGGTTTTCGGCTTCGACCCGGCCACTGGCCGCGCTTTCGGCGCCGTCGTCGAGCGTGTTGCCGAGCTCCGCCGGGCGCACGAAGATATCCACCGAAGTCACCGCGTTGTTTTCCTCGCCCCACAACAGGCGCAGCTTGTCGGCATAGTTCGAGACCACCCAATCGCGCATGAAACGCGTCGGCAGGGTCATGACGATCTGGTCGTCGCTCAAGGAGGCCAGCGTCAGGGGCCGGAGCCAGCTGTTGAAGGCGGCGTCGCCGACCTTGTGGCGCAGGCGGTTTCGCACCCGGCCCCACTGGGCCTCGATCTCCGCCGCGATGGTGGCCGACCGGCTCACGCCCTAGTCCTGGATCCAGGGCAGTCCGGCGTGGCGCCAGCCATCCGTCGTGCCGCGTTGCCCGGCTTCGCTGCGCTCGCCCTCGAAGCCGTCCGAGATGTTGTAGCAAGGCCCAAAACCGGCTTCGGTCATGGCCCGCGCCGCCGCCCGGCTGCGCACGCCGGAGCGGCAGAGGAAGAAGATCGGCTGGCCGGGCCGCAGGCCCGCCGCTGCGAGCTGGCCCCGGAAATCGGCATTCCCGGTCATCGCCGGAAAAAGTTTCCACGAGACGTTGAGCGGCCGCCTGTCGAGCGTCGTGAGGTCGGGTACGCCGACGTAGGACCACTCCGCATTGGTCCGCACATCGACCAGCACGGCCTCGGCATCGTCGGCCAGTTGCTGCCAGACCAGGGCTGACGGGATGTCCCCGGCATAGCCCTCAGGTGATGAAGTCGCTGTCGTCGTCGTCTCGTTGAGTGTTCCGCCAGACATACGTGGACCCGCCCCCGGAGACCTTTCGACTTTTAGAACCAATCGGCTGCCGCCCCTGCTGCCGCAAACTTCCGCCGGGCCACCATGATATTCTATTACTTGTTTTTTACTTAGGCCCAGCCCTCTGGGTCGGCCCAAGGGTAGTCTAGCGCACGTATAGCTCGCCCCGGAGCCGGGTTTTTACTTTGCTTGCACTTGATTTAGTGAACCGCAGCGTTGTATCCGAGAGTAATTGACAGCGTGTCCCGGCGCAACGAGATCGAAAGGGGAACACAAAAAAAACTTCGGCCGCCTTGCGTCTCCACCCCGGGTCGCCACTAGATGTTGGGCCGGTGCGGCGGGGCAAAAAAAACCGCGCCCGAGGCGCGGTTTTGCCGACCGCCGCAGCGGCATTCCCGTCCGGCTCTTCAGCCGGCCATCGCCTTGATCCGGGCCGACAGCCGCGAGACCCGCCGCGACGCCGTGTTGGGGCGCAGCACGCCATGGCTGGTGCCGCGCATGATCTCGGGCTGGGCCGCCTTGAGCGCCGCCCTGGCGACATCGGGGTCACTGGCCGCGATGGCCTCCTCGACCTTGCGGATGAAGGTGTGGATGCGGCCCTTGCGGGCGCGGTTGACGGCGGTACGCGTTTCGGCGCGGCGCATGCGTTTCTTGGCGGACTTGTGATGCGGCATGGTGCGGGTTTTCTACTATTCTTCTGCGGGCGGAAAGACCGCGCGCTTATACTGCCGGCAGCGGCTGCCGTCAACGCTTGAGTGCGATGCACATCAGCCGGCTGGCGGCGGCAATCAGCGGTTTTTGAAGTCGGGCGGGCGCTTTTCGATGAAGGCGGCCATGCCCTCTTTCTGGTCCTCGAGCGCGAAGGTGGCGTGGAAGATGCGGCGCTCGGCCTTGACGCCCTCGGCCAGCGTGGTCTCGAAGGCCCGGTTGACGGCGTCCTTGACCATCATCACCACGGGCAGCGAAAGCGCCGCGATCTCGCCCGCCAGCTTGATGGCTTCGTCGAGCAGCTCGGCCGCCGGCACGACCCGGGAGACCAGGCCGGCGCGTTCGGCCTCCTCGGCGTCCATCATGCGGCCGGTGAGGCACATCTCCATGGCCTTGGCCTTGCCCACCGCCCGGGTCAGGCGCTGGGTGCCGCCGGCCCCGGGGATGATGCCGAGCTTGATCTCGGGCTGGCCGAAGCGCGCCGTGTCGGCGGCGATGGCGATGTCGCACATCATGGCCAGTTCGCAGCCGCCGCCCAGCGCAAAGCCGGCCACCGCCGCGATCAGCGGTTTGCGGCTCTGCGTCGCACTTTCCCAGTCGCGGCTGATGAAGTTCTCGAGATAGACGTCGGCATAGTTCTTGGGCTGCATCTCCTTGATGTCGGCACCGGCGGCGAAGGCCTTTTCGCTGCCCGTGATGACCACGGCGCCGATCGCCGCGTCGGCCTCGAAGGCGCTCAGCGCCTGGCCCATCTCAATCACCAGCGGGGTGCTGAGCGCGTTCAGGGCTTCGGGCCGGTTGAGCGTGATCAGCCCCACCGGGCCGCGGCTCTCGACGAGGATGAATTCATACGACATGGGGGACTCCATAAGTGATGCGACGCCGGGCGTGGTGCAAGATCGCACCGCCCTTGTCAATAGTGCTCTTTAGCCCGGAGCGATGGAAAACCGCACCAACAAGCCGTCATCGCCTGCCGGCTGGGGAAATCGGATGATCAGAGTTTCGCTCTCGCGGCGGTATTGGCTTTTGGATTGGGCGGTCCAGCCAAGCTGGGGCAGGGTCTCGGCGTAGAACTCGAGCACCCGGGCCGGCGCCACCCGGCCCCGGGCATAGGCCTCGACGATGCGCCCCTCGGGCTTGTCGTAGACCAGGCCCAGCTCCGCCACCTCGCTGAGGCCGGCCATCAGCGGCAAATCCTCGAGGCTGGCAAAAAAACGCTCCTTGGCACCGCCCGGCGCCGCCCACAGCGCCAGCAGCAACAAAGCCAGTGCGAGCGTTCGTGCTATCATCATCCCCCTAGTAAACGCCCCCGAGCTGCCGCCGTCCAGTACCCGGCATTCGGCTTTCCGGTTCCCCCTCAACGCTGGCGCTTGGCACAATAGAACGTCGAGCGGCCGGCCTGGCTGATGCGGCGCACGGTGGCGTCGCAATCGCAGCCCGGGCACTTCTCTCCCTCGCGCCCGTAGACCGAAAAATCGTGCTGGAAATAGCCCAGCTCGCCCGAGGCCTGGACGTAGTCGCGCAAGCTCGAGCCGCCGGCCGCGATGGCGTCGCGCAGCACCGCCTGCACCGCCGGCACCAGCCGTTCGGCCCGCTTGCCGGCCACCGAGGCGGCCAGGCGGCGGGGCGAGATGCCGGCCCGGAAGAGCGCCTCGCAGGCATAGATGTTGCCCACCCCGGCGACGATCTTTTGGTCCAAGAGCGCCGCCTTGATGGGGGTTTGCCGGCCGCGCAAGCGGGCCGAGAAATCCTCGGCGTTGAACCGGTTGCCCAGGGGCTCGGGCCCCAGCCCGGCGAGCAACGGGTGGCTTTCGATCTCGTCCGTTGCGGCCAGCACCATCAGGCCGAAGCGGCGCACGTCGTTGAAGACCACGGTGGTGCCGTCGTCGGTTTCGATGATGACATGGTCGTGCCGGCCTGGGATGAAATTTTCGTGCCGGCCGGGCTCGTGGTTCTCGGCAAAAATAAGCCGTCCCGACATGCCCAGGTGGACGATCAGCACGCTGTCGCCGAGATCCCACAAGAGGTACTTGGCGCGGCGCCGGATGGCTTCGATGCGGCGGCCCTCGAGACGGGCCGGAAAGTTCTCGGGAAAGGGCAGCCTGAGCCCCGCCCGGCGCTGCTCCAGGCGGCGGATGCGCCGCCCCACCAGGCGGCCCTGCAGGCCGCGGCAGACGGTTTCGACTTCGGGAAGTTCAGGCATGGCGCACTCGTTCGGCTGGTGGCCCCAAGGTAGCGCCTCTCTCGGCCCTGCGCTATGGTTCGGAAATGGACCAGCGGCGCGCAGACACCACCCATTTCGGCTTCCGCACGGTGGCCAGGCGGCACAAGGCGGCCCTGGTGCGCGAGGTCTTCGACGACGTCGCCGGGCGCTACGACCTGATGAACGACCTCATGAGCGGCGGCGTTCACCGGCTCTGGAAGGCCGCCCTGGTGGAATGGCTGAAGCCGCGCCCGGGCATGCATCTCGTGGACGTGGCCGGCGGTACCGGCGATATCTCGTTCCGCGTGCTCGACAGCCTGGGAGGCGGCCAGGCGGCCCAGCGCGCCGGGTTTCGGGCCAGCATCTGCGACATCAACCAGAACATGCTCGAGGCTGGCCGCAACCGGGCACAGGACCGCGGATTCGTCGCCGGCGTCGACTGGCTCTGTGCCGATGCCGAGGCGCTGCCGCTGGACGACGCCAGCGTCGACGCCTACACCATCGCCTTCGGCATCCGCAACGTCAGCCATATCGCCGCCGCCCTGGCCGAGGCGCGGCGCGTGCTGCGCCCGGGCGGGCGCTTCCTCTGCCTCGAATTCAGCCGCCTGGTGCTGCCCGGTCTGACGGCGCTATACGATGCCTATTCCTTCCGCGTGCTGCCGGCGCTGGGCGAGGTCGTGACCGGCAACCGCGAGGCCTACCTCTATCTCGCCGAGAGCATCCGCCGCTTTCCCGACCAGCAGGATTTTGCCGCCATGATCGGCGCGGCCGGCCTTGACCGCGTGCGGGTACGCAATCTCTCGGGTGGCATCGCCGCCATGCACTCGGCCTGGCGGCTCTGAGTTCCGGGGGCTGAGGTGATACGAGCGCTGCGCAATCTGGGCCGGGTGATCCGAATCGGCCGCACCCTGGCGCGCCATGACGCCTTGTTTCCGCTCGATGGCGCCGGCCTGCCGCCCTATCTGGTGCGCGGCCTGAAGTTGCTGGCCGGGCCGCCGGGGCGTTTGCCGGGCGAGCTCAGGCCTGGCCAGCGCCTGGCCGCGGCGCTGCAGGAACTGGGCCCCAGCTTCATCAAGTTCGGCCAGGCGCTGTCGACCCGGCCCGATGTCGCCGGCGATGCCATCGCCGCCGATCTGGGTGAGCTGCGCGACCAGTTGCCGCCCTTTGCCGCCGATGCTGCGCGCCAGATCGTCGAGACCGAGTTCGACCGTCCGCTGGACGAGATGTACGCCCGCTTCGACGACCAACCGTTGGCCGCCGCCTCGATCGCCCAGGTTCACATGGCCGAAACCAGCGACGGTGCCTTGGTCGCCGTCAAGGTACTGCGGCCCGGCATCGAGCAGGCCTTCCAGCGCGACCTCGAGCTGTTTTATTGGCTGGCCGAAATGGTCGAGTCCTTCCAGCCCGACTTCCGCCGCCTGCGCCCCGTCGAAGTCGTGCACACCTTCAACGACACCGTCGATCTCGAGTTGGACCTGCGCCTCGAGGCAGCCGCGGCCTCGGAACTGGCGGAGAACTTCGAGGGCGACGAGAGCTTTCGCGTGCCCCAGGTCGACTGGAGCCGCACCGAACGGAGGGTGCTGACGCTGGAACGCATCGAGGGCATCCCGATCGACGATATCGAAGCCCTGAAGGCGGCCGGCCACGACCTCGACGCGGTGGCCGCCAAGGTGCTGCTGGCTTTTCTCAGGCAGGCCTTCCGCGACGGCTTCTTCCACGCCGATTTGCACCAGGGAAACCTTTTCGTCGACCCAGACGGCAACATCATCGCGGTCGATTTCGGCATCATGGGCCGGCTCGACCGCCGCACCCGGCGCTACGTCGCCGAGGTGCTGCTGGCCTTCCTCACCGGCGAATATCGCCGCGCCGCCGAGGTCCATTTCGAGGCCGGCTACGTACCAATGCACAAATCCCTCGATCTTTTCACCCAGGCCTGCCGCTCCATCGGCGAACCCATCCAGGGCCGGCCGCTGAACGAGATCTCCATCGCCCGCCTTTTGGCCCAGCTCTTTCGCATCACCGAAACCTTCGCCATGCAGACCCAGCCCCAGTTGCTGCTCTTGCAAAAGACCATGGTGGTGGCCGAAGGGGTGTGCCGCAACCTGGGCCCCGGCGCCAACTTCTGGGAAATCGCCAAGCCCTTCCTGGCCGACTGGGTCAAACAGAACCTGGGACCCGAAGCCGCCGTACGCGACACCGTGGACGAGGCCGCCGCCACCATGCGCCAAATCCCCGGGCTGATGGAAAAGGCCCAATTCGCCGCCAGCGCCTTGACGCCCCGAGGCCTGCGCCTCCACCCTGACAGCGAACGCGCCATTGCCTACCAGGCGGCGCGGCGGCGCGGCCTGGTGCCGATGCTGCTGTTCGCCGTGGCGGTGGGCTTGGTGCTGCTGCTGGCAGCCAAAATGTAGCCCCCAGAGGAGGTCTTGCGGGCCTTGCGTTGATTATCGTGGAGAGCTAGGCTGCGGTGGAGTTCCACAGGCATTTTGCGTGAATTAGGCCTTTTTTCGAAAATAGGTATCCGTCGTGCTGAATGGCAAACGTATCCTGTTGATCATCTCCGGCGGCATCGCCGCCTACAAGACGCTCGAGCTGATCCGCCGCCTGGGCGAGCGCGGCGTCGGCGTGCGCACCATCCTGACGAAATCCGGGGCGCAATTCGTGACGCCCCTTTCCGTGGCGGCGCTGAGTGGCGAGCGGGCCTACCAGGACCTTTTCTCGCTGACCGACGAAAGCGAGATGGGCCACATTCGCCTCTCGCGCGAGGCCGACCTGGTGGTGGTGGCGCCGGCCACCGCCAACATCATGGCCAAGGCCGCCGCCGGCATCGCCGACGATCTGGCCACCACGGCGCTCTTGGCCACCGACAAGCCGGTGCTGATGGCGCCGGCCATGAACCTACAGATGTGGGCCCACGAGGCCACCCAGCGCAACGCCACGCGGCTGGTCGACGACGGTGTTCTCATGGTCGGCCCCGAGGCCGGCGACCTGGCCTGCGGCGAAATCGGTTCGGGCCGCATGGCCGAGCCGGCCACCATCTTGGCCCGCATTAGCGAGCTGCTGGCCCCGGCGGGAACGCCGCTGGCGGGCCGGCGGGCGCTGATCACCTCGGGCCCGACGCGCGAGCCCATCGATCCGGTGCGCTACATCTCCAACCATTCGTCCGGCAAACAGGGCCACGCCGTGGCCGGCGCCCTGGCCGCCTTGGGGGCGGCGGCGACGCTGGTCACGGGCCCCAGCGCCGAGGCCGACCCGGCCGGCGTCGAGGTGGTGCGGGTCGAGACGGCGCGCCAGATGTTGGATGCCTGCCAGGCGGCGCTGCCGGTCGACATCGCGGTTTGTGCCGCGGCCGTGGCGGATTGGCGCATTGCCGCCCCGGCCAGCGGCAAGATGAAGAAGGACGGCGCCGGGCCGCCCGAGCTCAGTTTCGTCGAGAACCCCGACATCCTGGCCACCATCGCCGGCCTCGCCGAGCAGCGCCCGGCGCTGGTCGTCGGTTTTGCCGCCGAGACCGAAAACGTGGTCGAAAACGCCCTCGCCAAGTGCCGGCGCAAGGGCTGCGACTGGCTGGTCGCCAACGACGTTTCCAGCCAGAGCGGCACTTTCGGCGGCGAGCACAATACCGTTCACTTGATAGAAGGCGATGCCAGCGAAGCCTGGCCCAAGCTCAGCAAACAGGCGGTGGCCGAGCGTTTGGGCCGGCGCATAGCGGATCATTTCGCGGGCTAGCGCGATGACGCTCGAGGTTGCGATCACCCAGCTTCCCCACGCTGCCGGCCTGGAGTTGCCGGCCTACGAATCCGATCTCGCGGCCGGGCTCGATTTGCGCGCCGCCGTGACCGATCCGGTGGTGCTCGAGCCGGGCGCCCGGGCGCTGATTCCCACCGGCCTGGCCCTGGCCCTGCCGGCCGGTTTCGAGGCGCAAGTGCGGCCGCGCTCGGGCCTGGCATTGAAAAACGGCGTCACCGTGCTCAATAGCCCCGGCACCATCGATGCCGACTATCGCGGCGAGGTCGGCGTAGTGCTGGCCAATTTCGGCGATCAGGCCTTCAGCGTGACGCGCGGCGACCGCATCGCCCAGCTCGTGGTGGCGCCGGTGACTCGCGTGGTTTGGCGGTCGCAGGACGACCTGGTGGCCAGCGACCGTGGCGCCGGCGGATTTGGCTCGACCGGAGGCGGCTGGTGATCCGGCTTTCCAAGCGCATGGTGCACGCCCTCGAGGCGGTGGTCGACATCGCCTACAACGCCGGTCCCCATCCCGTGCAATCGCGCGACATCACGGCGCGCCAGCACATTCCCCAGCGTTACCTGGAGCAAGTCATGCAGCGCCTGGTGCGGGCCGGCGTGCTCAAGGGCGTGCGCGGTCCCAAGGGCGGCTACCGGCTGGCCCGCGAGCGCCGCCGCATCACGGTGGGCGAGGTGGCCCGGGTGATCTACGAGCTCGAGGCGGCCGACGATCCCATCACGGGGGCAGAGGGCTCGGAGCTGGCCCAACAGGTGGTGCGGCCGGTGTGGCATGAGTTGCGCCAGGATTTGATGAGCCGGCTCGACACCATCACCATCGAGGATCTCTGCCGCCAGGCCCATCAGTTGGGCATCGAAAGCGACGCCCGCCGGCGCGCCGATTTCGCCATCTGAGGCACCTACATGCCAAAATCAAAAAGCCCGCAAGCGGGCGGCGCCATTTACGCCAACATCTCGGAGACCGTCGGCCGCACCCCGCTGGTGCGTCTCGAGCGCCTGGCCTTTGATGCCGGCTGCGGCGCCGACATCGTGGCCAAGCTCGAATTCTTCAATCCCCTGGGCTCCGTCAAGGATCGCATCGGGGTGGCCATGATAGAGGCCCTCGAGGCGGCCGGCCGGCTCGGCCCGGAGACCGTGCTGGTCGAACCGACTTCGGGCAACACCGGCATCGCCTTGGCCTTCGTCTGCACCGCCAAGGGCTACCGTTTGATTCTGACCATGCCCGAAACCATGTCCGCGGAAAGGCGCAAGATGCTGCGCATCCTGGGCGCCGAGATCGAGCTCACCCCGGCCGAACGCGGCATGTCCGGTGCCATCGCCCGGGCCGAGGAGCTGATCGCTGCGCTGCCCGACGCGGTCATGCCGCAGCAGTTCGAGAACCCGGCCAATCCCGACGTCCACCGCCGCACCACGGCCGAGGAGATCTGGCACGACACGGCCGGCCAGGTCGATGCCGTGGTGCTGGGCGTCGGCACCGGCGGCACGCTCACCGGCGTCGGTGGTGTGCTCAAGCAACGCCGGCCCGGGCTCAGGATGATCGCCGTCGAGCCCGAGGATAGCCCGGTGCTGTCGGGCGGGCCGCCGGGACCGCACGCCATCCAGGGCATCGGCGCCGGTTTCGTGCCCCAGGTGCTGGACACCGGGTTGATCGACGAGATCGTCACCATCGCCAACGAAACCGCCTTCGAGACGGCCCGCCGGGTGGCCCGGCTCGAGGGTCTGCCGGTGGGTATTTCTTCCGGGGCAGCATTGGCCGCGGCACTTGAGGTCGGTGTCCGGCCCGAGATGGCGGGCCGGATGCTGGTGGTGATCGTGCCCTCGTTTGCCGAGCGCTACGTCACCACGGCGCTTTTCGACGAGCTCTGAGCGAACATGGATTTCTCCGAAGAACAGATCGAGCGCTATGCCCGCCACATCGTGCTGCGCGAGGTGGGCGGCATCGGCCAGGCAAAACTGCTGCAATCGAGCGTGCTGCTGGTCGGTGCCGGCGGGCTGGGCTCGCCGCTCTTGATGTACCTGGCCGCCGCCGGTGTGGGCCGCATCGGCATCGTCGACGACGACACCGTCAGCGCTTCCAACCTGCAGCGCCAGATCGCCCACACGCTGGACCGTTTGGGCCAGCCCAAGACCGAAAGCGCGCAACGCACCGCGGCGGCGCTAAACCCGGACGTCGTGGTCGAGACCCACACCACCCGGCTGGCGGCCGAGAACGCCCTTGAGCTGATCGCCGCTTACGACCTGGTGGCCGACGGCAGCGACAATTTCGCCACCCGCTTCCTGGTCGCCGACGCCTGCCACCTGGCGGGACGCAGCCTGGTTTCAGCCTCGATCCTGCGTTTCGACGGTCAGCTTTCGACCTTCCGCTCGCACCTGGGTGGCGACAATCCCTGCTACCGCTGCCTCTACCCCGAGGCGCCGCCGCCGGGCCTGGTGCCGAGCTGTGCCGAGGGTGGCGTGCTGGGCGCCCTGGCCGGGGCCATGGGATCCTTGCAGGCCACCGAGGTGATCAAGGAGATCCTCGGTGTGGGCGACAGCCTGGCCGGCTGGCTGGTGATCTACGAGGCGCTCGGCACCACCTGGCGCAAGGTGCGCGTCCGCCCCGACCCCAACTGCCGGCTCTGCGGCCCCGAGGCCAGTATTACCGATCTTTCGCAGCACCGGGGCGGCGACGAAGACGCCCAGCGAAACCTATGATACCGAATCCGAATGATTAATTCGGGTGCGGTATCAAGCCGCCATTGAGGCGGCGGCCAAGTGCGCGGACGCGCACGCCCGGTGAGGGAGCAAAAAAAACCATACGAAATCCGAATTAATCATTCGGATTTCGTATGACGTCATAGTTTTTCTAGGTTTTCGATCGTTTGTCCGGGCTACGTGTACTGCCCCGGCAGCACGCGGTCCGGCGGCACGTGGCCGTCGGCGAAGGTCTTGATGTTGATGATCACCTTCTCGCCCATCTCGACGCGGCTTTCCAGGGTGGCCGATGCCATGTGGGGCAAGAGCACGACGTTGTCGAGCTGCATCAGTTTGGGGTTCACCGCGGGCTCGTGTTCGAAGACGTCGAGCCCGGCCCCGGCCAGGCGGCCGGCGCGCAACAGGCGCGTCAGGGCGTTTTCGTCGATGACCTCGCCGCGCGAGGTGTTGACCAGGTAGGCGTGCGGCTGCACCAGCTCGAGGCGCCGGGGCGACAGCAGGTGGTAGGTGGCGGGCGTGTGCGGGCAGTTGACCGAGATGATGTCCATGCGCGCCACCATCTGGTCGAGGCTCTCCCAGTAGGTGGCTTCGAGCTCGGAGGCGATCTCGGGATGCACCTGGTTGCGGTTGTGGTAGTGGATCGAGAGGCCGAAACCCCGGGCCCGGCGGGCCACGGCCTGGCCGATGCGGCCCATGCCGATGATGCCCAGCCGCTTGCCGCCGACGCGGTGGCCCAGCATCGAGGTCGGCGACCAGCCCCGCCAGTCGCCCGAGCGCATCAGCCGCTCGCCCTCGGCCAGGCGCCGCGCCACGGCCAGGATCAGGGCCATGGTCATGTCGGCCGTGTCCTCGGTGAGCACGCCCGGCGTGTTGGTTACCGTGATGCCGCGCTCGCGGGCCGAGGCCAGGTCGATGTGGTCGACGCCGTTGCCGAAATTGGCGATCAGCCGCAGACCGGCGTTGCTCTGCGAGAGCACCCGGGCGTCGATGCGGTCGGTCACCGTGGGCACCAGCACGTCGGCGGTCTTGACCGCCTCGACCAATTGCTCGGAGCTCAGGGGCACGTCTTCGACGTTCAGCCGCACCTCGAAGAGTTCCATCATGCGGGTCTCTATGACGTCGGGCAGCTTGCGCGTGACGATGGCCAGGGGTTTGTTGCTGCTCATCAGGCTCTCCGGGCGGCGCCCCGTGGCGCGGGTCGATGGTGCGGCCGGCGCCGGCACCTGGGATCACCCCTGTCTAGCAAATACCGCTGCGGGTGACAAATCGCCCGCCGCCACGCCGCCCGCCCTTGACCATGGCCCATACCGGCGGCATAGAAGGGGTATGCTACGTCTGCTCCGGCTGGCCCCCCCCGGCTGCTCCATCGGCGCCCCCAACGGCGCCTTCTTCGGCGCCCTGTTGATGGCGCTGGCAAGCCTGCCGCTGGCTGCCCTGGCGGCCGGCGAGAGCGGGCTCAAGGTGCCGCGCTTCGTTTCCTTGCGCGCCGATCCGGTCAATGTCCGGGCCGGCCCCGGCGTGCGCTTTCCCATCGCCTGGATATTCGTGCAAAACGACCTGCCGGTCGAGGTGGTGGCCGAATACGAATTCTGGCGCCGCATCCGCGACCTCGACGGGGCCGAGGGCTGGGTCCACAAAAGCCTGATCAGCGGCGACCGCTGGGCCATCGTGACGGGCAAGAAACCGCGTCCCTTGCGCCGCCGGCCCAAGGCCAAGGCAGCGCCGGTGATGCGCGCCGAGGCCGGCGTGCTGGGGCGCTTGCTGCGCTGCAACGGCCAGTGGTGCCAGTTGCGCATCGCCGGCCGCAAGGGCTGGATCCGCCAGGCCTTCGTCTGGGGCGCCTACCCCGGCGAAACCGTGGACTGACGCTACGGGCTTTTCTTGGTGTCAGCCGTAGCGGTGCAGCGCCGTGCCGTGCTGCGAGAGCCAATCCCGCGGTGACTGGCTGTCGAGCACCAATTGCTCGACCAGATCCCAGAACCGGGCGCCGTGGTTGAGCTCGAGCAAGTGCGCCACCTCGTGGGCGACGACGTAATCGAAAACCGCCTCCGGCGCCAGGATCAGGCGCCAAGAGAACGAGAGCCCGCCCTGGGCCGAGCAACTGCCCCAGCGGGTGCGGGGGTCGCGGATGGTCAGGCGCTGGAAGCCGGCATCGATGCGCCCGGCCGCCGCCTCGACGCGGTCGAGCGCTTCGCGGCGGGCCGAGAGCTTGAGCCAGTCGCCGAGCCGTCGCCCGAGGTGGGCGAGCCCGCCACTGACGCAAATGTTGCCGGCTTCGAGCCAGACCGGGGCGGGCCGCTGGCCCAGCCGGGTCTCGGGCCGATGGCAGACGACGTGGGGCCGGCCGAGATAGGGGATCGTGGCGCCGGCGGCGAACGGTACCTGTTCGGGCAAGGCCGCCAGGCGGTCGGCCAGCCAGGCGCCATGCTCGGCCGCGAAGGCCAGGCCGCGGCGGCGCGAGATGCCACGCGGCAGTACCAGCTCGGCGCCGCGCCGGGGATCGATCTTCAGCGCCATGCGCCGGGCCCGGGCGCTGGGGCGTACGCGGATGGCGTAGTGCTGCCCGCCGTGCGTTATGACCGCCGGATCGTCTCGGCTCATGCCACCTCTGCCGGGCGCTCGAACGATCCCAGTCCGGTCTCGGTCAGGGCCTCTTCGAGATCGTTGCCGGCCTCGGCCGCCAACGCCGTCAAGGGCGGTCGCAGGCGGCGCCAGGCGGCATCGCCCGTGTGCCGCGCCCAGACGTCTTTCAGGGCGCCGATCAGGGGATAGCGGTCGAAGACCTCGCGGATGGCGGTGAGGTCTTGCTGGCGCCTCCGGGCGCCCTCTTCCCGCCAGGCAGCAAAGACCATCTGGCAGTGACGGCTGGTGGCGTTGGCGGTGGCCGAGATGCAGCCCACGCCGCCGGCCTCGAGCACCGGCTGCAGGTAGCGCTCGGTGCCGGCATAGACGGCGAAGCCGGGGAATTTTTCGCACATGGCCTGCATGTTGCCGAGATCGCCCGAGGAATCCTTGATGCCGGCAATGGCCTCGCCGTGGCTGGTGCGCAGCATGGCGATCAGCTCGTGGCCCAGCGGCACGTCGCTCATCTTGGGAAAATGGTAGAGGCAGACGCGCATCTCGGGCTCGCCCACGGCATCGATGACGCGGGCGAAGGCGGCATGCAGGCCCTCGTCGCTGGCGCCTTTGTAGTAAAAGGGCGGCAGCATCAGGATATTTCGAAAGCCGTGGTCGATGGCGGCCCGGCTCAGCGCGATGGTGTCGGGAAGGGCGCAGCAGCCGGTGCCGATGAGCAGCTTGCCGGCCGGCAGCCCGGCCTTGGCCACGGCCTCGATCAGGGCCAGGCGTTCGTCCAGGCTGAAGGAATTGGCTTCCCCCGTGGTGCCCAGCACGGCCAGGCCGTCGCAGCCATTGGCCAGCAGCCAGCGGTAGTGGTCGAGGGTTGCCGTGATGTCGACGTTGAGCTCGCTGTCGAGGCGGGTGAGGGCGGCGGCAAAGACGCCGCGGGGCAGATCGGTATTCATCGCGGTACTCCCATCAGATCCGCCGGGGGGCGCTGCGTTTCATTCCGGCCAGATTACCACGTGATCCTCGAGGGCGCCCGCCCGGCGTTCCGAGATCACGCGGCCACGCACCGAAATGCCGGCCCGGTGCACGCTTTCGCCATCGCCCGCGACCAGCGGGTGCCAGTCGGGCAGCGGGCGGCCCTCGGACATCAGGCGGTAGGCGCAACTCGACGGCAACCAGCCCAGGTTCTCGACCAGGCCCGGCTCCAGGCTGACGCAGTCCGCCACCAGGCGCCGGCGCTCGGCATAATTCGTGCAGCGGCAGCTTTGCAAATCCAGCAGTCGGCAGGCCACCTCGGTGTAGGCGATCTCGCCGCTCTCGATGTCCTCGAGCTTGTTGAGGCAGCATTTGGCGCAGCCGTCGCAGAGCGCTTCCCATTCCTCGCCGCTCATTTCGTCGAGGCGCTTTTGGCGCCAGAAGGGCCGCTCGCTCACGTGCCCTCGTGACGGCGCATGAAGCGCGCGATGCGGGGCGCGATGTGGCGCCGCCAGCGGCGCCCGTTGAAGACGCCGTAGTGGCCCACGCCGGGCTCTTCGTGGTGGCGCCGCTGGCGCTTCGTGAGGCCGGTACAGAGCTTGTGCGCCGCCCGCGTCTGACCCAGGCCGGAGATGTCGTCTCGCTCGCCCTCGACAGTCATCAAGGCGGTGGCGCTGATGGCGGCGGGCTCGATCGGCTGGCCCCGCCAGGTCATGGTGCCGCGCGCCAGCGCCTGGTCCTGAAACACCGTCTTGACGGTCTGGAGGTAATATTCCGCCGGCAGGTCCATGACGGCGAGGTATTCGTCGTAGAAGCGCCGATGCGCCTCGGCGCCGTCGCCGTCGCCTTCGATGAGGTGGTGGAAAAGTCGCATGTGGGCGCCCAGGTGGCGCTCCAGATTCATGGTCATGAAGCCGCTGAGCTGCAGAAAGCCGGGATAGACGCGGCGCCCGAAGCCGGGGTAGATCAGCGGCACCCGGGTGATGACGTGACGTTCGAACCAGGCCAGCGAGCGCCTCTGGGCCAGCTTGTTGACCTCGGTCGGGCTCTCGCGGGTATCGATGGGGCCGCCCATCAGGGTCAGTGTGCGCGGCGCCGCCTGGTCGCCGGCCGCCGCCAGCAGCGCCGTCGCCGCCAGCACCGGCACCGAGGGCTGGCAGACGGCGATGACGTGCGTAGGCGGACCCAGGAGCCGCAAAAAGTCGATCACCGTGTCGATGTAGTCGTCGAGGTCGAAGCGGCCGGCCGCCGGCGCCACGTCGCGGGCGTCGCGCCAGTCGGTGATGTGGACGTCGTGGTCGGGCAACAGCGCCGCCACGGTATCGCGCAGCAGCGTCGCGAAATGGCCCGACATGGGCGCCACGATAAGCACCCGCGGGTCTTGGCCCTGCGGGTCTTGGCCCTGTGGGTCTTGGCCCTTGCCTTCGCGGCAAAAGCGCAAGAGGCGGCAAAAGGTGGTCTCGGCGACCACGCTCTCGCGCACTGCCAAGCGCTCGCCCTCGGAGAACGTCTCGCTCAGCCCGAAGTCCGGTTTGCTGCGCCTGCGCGTGGTGCGGTCGAAGACCTCGCAGGCCGCCGCCAGGGTCCGGCCGCTCCGGGTATAAGCCAGCGGGTTGAAGGGGTTCAGAAAGAATTGCTGGCTGGCCTGGGCGGCAAAGCGTAGCGGCTCGAGGGCCGCGTGGTGAAGCTCATGGGCGTGGTAAAGCATACAAAATCCCCTTCTCGATCAAACCAAGCGCCGTCTGCGGACGCCGTCATGCTAGCACTATATTTTGTGTCCGAGGAAGGTATGCGACACAAATTAGTGATTGTTCCGCAGGCGAAATGATAATGTTAGAGTGCCTGGCGCAGTCTCTCGGCCAGGCGCTTGGGCGGCGTGGCGCTGGGGAAATGAGCCAGATAGCGGCCCTTGCGATCCATCAGGTAGACGATGGCGGTGTGGTCCATGCTGTAGTCGTCAGCGTCGGCCTCGGCGCCGTTGTTTTGTACTTTGACGTAGTAGATGCGATAGGACCGGGCGGCGGCGGCGACCTCGTCTGGGCTGCCGCTGAGCGCCCGTAGCGCCGGGTGGAAGTTGGCCGCATAGTCCTTCATCTGGGCCACCGTATCGCGGGCCGGATCGACGCTGATGAAGATCGGCACGATTTCCGCCGCCGCCGGCCCCAGCGCCTCGAGCGCCGTGGTGATGGTCTGCAGTTCGGTGGGGCAGACATCGGGGCAATAGGTGTAGCCGAAATAGACCAGCATCAGCTTGCCCCGGAAGTCGGCCTCGCGCACCCGGGCGCCGAACTGATCGGTCAGGCTGAAGGGGCCGCCGATGACGGTGTTTTGGCGTTCGCCAAACGACGGCAGCGGTTGGTCGAAAAACAGCCAACGTCCCGCCGCCCCCAGGCCGACGCCGAGGAGCACGGCCAGCACGATGCTGACAAGGCGCCGAAGCGACGGTCGTCTTGGGCTTGGGCCAGGGGTTGGGACGGACATTGTTGGCTCCATTCTTACCCTGCCGGGCGGCGCCGGAGCAAACGGCCAAGATTGACGCCCGGCCGGCTTCTACCCATGCTGGCGCCATGGCGGACATCGAGCCACGGTTCGACTTTGCCGCCCTGGCCGGCGGGCCCGAGCCCATGGTGTTGCTGCTGCTGGTGCTGCTGGCCGATGCCGTGCTCGGCAATCCGGCCATTCTGCGGCGCTGGCTGCCGCATCCGGCGCTGCTGCTGGCGGTCACGGCGAGCGGCCTCGAGCGCCGCCTCAACCGCGGTGGCCGCAGCCCCGTCAAACGCCTGGTGCGCGGCGTCCTGGCCCTCGTTTTGGTGCTGGCGCTGGCGCTCGGGGCGAGCTGGCTGGTGCTTCTCGCCAGCGCCGTGCTGCCCTTTGGCTGGCTCATCGAGTTCCTCTTCCTGGCTTCGCTGATTGCCCAGCGCGGACCGCTGGACGAAGCCCGGCTGCTGCTGCGGGCGCTCGAAGGCGGCGGTCTCGAGGCGGGGCGGCAGGCGGCGGCCGAGATCGCCGGCCCGGCGGCGCAGAACATGGACCAGCCGGCCCTGGTTCGGGCCGCCGTCAGCCACCTGGCCGAGCGCCTGCTCGACGGCCTGGTGGCGGCGCTGTTTTGGCTCATCCTGCTCGGCCTGCCGGGACTGGCCGCCTACCAGGCCATCAACATCGCCGGCCGGCTCTGGGATGACCGCAATCCCGAACGCCGCGATTTCGGCCTGGCGGCCAGCCGCCTCGACGACGTGGTGGGCTATCTGCCGGGCCGCCTGGCCGGCCTGCTGGTGGTGCTGGCCGCGGTCTTCGTGCCCTCGACCAGCCCCGGCGCGGCGCTGCGGGTGATGGGCCGCGATGCGCTGCGCCACCGCTCGCTCAGCCTGGCCTGGGTGGTGGCGGCCATGGCCGGCGCGCTGGGGCTGGCGCTGACCGAAGCCCGGGTTGCCCGCGGCCCCCAGGGCCGCGCGGCCCCCGCCGCCGAGCGCCAGGGCGCGGCGCCGAGCATTTGGCTGGGCCAACGCGAGGGCCGTGCCCTGGCCGGCACGGCCGACATCATGCGGGCGATTTACCTCTACGCCGTGGCGGCCCTGATCAGCTTCGCCCTCGTCACCATGGTGGCCATGGTGCAGCTCTCGCTCTAGCCGCCGGCCGCCTTGGCCAGGGCGGCCCGCAGGGCTGCCGCATCGCGCTTCGAGACGGCGCGCTTGAGAATGATGTCCTGGGGCGTCACGGCCTTGCCGTAGTAGGCCTTGTTGGCGTCGGCGTCGGGCTGGATCACGGCGCCCTCGACGGAGGCGCCGGCGAAAAGGCCCTTGTTGCGCGAGTAGGAATAAACGTCGTCGCGCAGGTTGGTGGTGGTCGCCGTCTCGCGGCCCACGCCCTGGGGCCCGGCGGCGGCGCTCAACTCGGCGCCCAGCTTGACCCGGTTGTGCAGCACCGCATCGAGGGCGCGCTCGGTCATCATCAGCAGTACCACCTCGGAGGACTGGGCGCCGATCTGCAGGCCGATGCTGCCGGCACCCAGGTTGAAGAAGGCCGGTGCCGACCAGCCCCGCTGGCCGCGGGCGAGCAGCACGCCGGAGCCGCCGGCGCCGCCCAGGATGAACCCGGCCTTGAGCATTTGCGGCACTACCAGCACAGCCTTTGCCCGCTTGAGCAAGGCCCGCATGGGCGCCATCTTGGCATCACCGGCAAAACTTTCGACGGTGATGCGGGCGCGGTCGACCAGGGCCTGTTGGTCGTCGGCCAGGGCCGCCGGCGCGGCCAGCCCCATGGTCAGCACGATGAGCGCGGCCAGGGCTGAGCGGCTGCCGATTGATCTGGTCATGGTTTTGCTTCCTCTCCCTTGCAGGATTGAACGTCGGCCCAGCTTAGCAGACCTTTAACCCGCATTTCTCACCGGGTCACGGCCTGCGTCGCTCCCAGGTGATGTGATCCGCTAGGAAAAGACCGAAGCGCGTAGTGGTACTACGCGCTTCGGTCTTTGACAACGCGGGCGCGCGCACAGGGACACTGCGGAGCGACCCTGCGGGCGCCGCTGTCGCACCGACAGGGTGTGTCACGCTGCTTGCCCGATGTCCCACATCGCGCGGCGCAGCGTTCCTACCCTTTCGGCGCGACAGCGACGCGCAGGCCATGACCCGGTGAGAAATGCGGGTTAAGCCCGTTGCCGCGAACGAAATAGTCAACCCGCCCGGCTGTTGCTGAAGGCCAGCCGCCAGTCGCCGCCCAGGCCCTCGCCCGGCATGTGGTCGAGGCGGGTGGTACCCAGGTTCTCGACGGCGATCGAGAGCGCCCTGTCGGGCTCCATGTTCATGGCGTAGGCGATGGCGGCGCGGATGGTGCCGCCGTGGATGACGGCGACGATGCTGCGCCCGCGAAAGCGCTCGGTGTGGCGCTCCAGCGCCAGGCCCACGCGCTCGATGACGTCGAGGAAGCTCTCGCCGCCGGGCGGCCGGTGGCCGGCCGGGGCCAGCCAGTAGCGGTGCCACTGGCCGGCGGCGGCGATCTTGGCCAGATCCATGGCCAGGTCGTCGTAGCGCTTCATCTCCCATTCGCCGTAGCGCTGTTCGGCCAGGTCGGGCTCGATCAGGCGCTGGTCCTGGTTGACCCCGGCGGCGGCGATGGCGTCGGCGGTCTGCTGGGTGCGTTTGAGGCCGCTGGTCAGCCACACGGCTGCGTCGGGCAACCAGCCGGGAAAGGCCGCGAACATGGTCTCGTCGGAGACGTCGGCGGCCACGTCGGAGCCGCCGTAGAAAAGATCCTGGGCCCCCACCACCGGGGCATGCCGGATCAGCCACCACCGTGTACGTTCATTCATCCGTTGTTACCTCGAGTCCTGTCGATCTCATTCGCCGATCTGGTGCAACAGCCCGTGTTTGCGGGCCGAGCGGAAGAAGCCCAAGAAGATGCTCACGCCGAGGCCGAGATAGATGACGTTGAGGCCGATGGCCTTGAGCATCAGCTCGGGCAGGAAGCGGCCCTCGACCAGGATCGCCCGCATGCCCTCGAAGACATGGCTGGCCGGCAGCAGCGCCGACACGGTCTGCAGCCATTCGGGCAGCACCGCCACCGGGTAATAGATGGCGCAAACTGGCGCTATGGCGAAGATCAGGGCCCAGGCCAGGCTCTCGGCGCCCAAGCCCCAGCGCAGCACGATGCCCGAGACCGCCAGACCGAAAGCCCAGCCCATGACAACCAGATTGAGGAAAAAGCCGACCAGTGCGAAGCCCAGCGAATAGACCGAGAAGCCGAAAAAGGCGATGGCCAGCAAGGTGGCGGGAAGGGCGCCGATGACGGTGCGGCAGAAGCTGGTGGCAAAGAGCGCCACCATCAGCTCGCTGGGCCTCAGCGGACTGACGAAGAGGTGGCCCAGGTTGCGCGACCACATCTCCTCGAAGAACGACAATGAGACGCCCAACTGGCTGCGAAAGAGAATGTCCCAGAGCAGCACGGCGCTGATCAGCACGCCCAGGGCCTGGGCCACGTAGTTCGAGCTCTGGGCCAGGAACTGGGTGAGGAAACCCCACAGGATCATCTGTACCGTGGGCCAGTAGGCCAGTTCCAAAAGCCGGGGCCAGGAGCTGCGGATGAGGTAGGTGTAGCGCAGCACCATGGCAAAAACGCGCTGGGCCGAGAAAATATCGGCCGGAGCCCGCGGCCCGGTGCCCACCTGGTCCCTCATGCCTCCACCTCAAGCGCCGCGCCACGGCCGCGGGCGACGTCGAGAAACACTTCCTCGAGGGTGGGCCGGCCGTAGCGTCCCAGCAGCTCGGCCGGCGGGCCGCGGTCGACCAGGCGGCCGGCCCGCAGCATCAGCACGTCGTCGCACAGCCGCTCGACCTCGTTCATGTTGTGCGACGCCAGCAGCACGGAGGCACCGCTCCGGTGCTGGTAGTCGGCCAGGGTGCCGCGCACCCAGTCGCCGACGTCGGGATCGAGCGACACCGTGGGCTCGTCGAGCAACAACAGCTCGGGCTCGTTGATCAGGGCCTTGGCCAGGGCCACCCGGGTGCGCTGGCCGGCCGAGAGCGTGCCGAAGGGGCGGTCGACGAAGGCGCCCAGGTCGAACATCTCGGTCATTTCGCCGAGCCGGCGGTCGATGGCCCGGAGACCATAGAGGTGGGCATAGATGCGCAGGTTCTGGCGCACTGTAAGGCGGTGCGGCAGGTCGACGTAGGGCGAGGAGAAGTTGAGCCGCGGCAGCACCCGGTGGCGCCGGCGCAGCATGTTCTCGCCCAGCACCTCGACGCGGCCGGAGCTGGGCAACAGCAGCCCCAGCAAGATGGCGATGGTGGTGGTCTTGCCGGCGCCGTTGCCGCCCAGCAGCGCCGTGGTCTGGCCGCGGGCGATTTGGAAGTCGAGGCCGTCGACGGCGACCACGTCTCCGTAGTGCTTACAGAGGCCTTCGACAATGATGGCGGGCTCGGGCATGGCGCCAATATGGGGCCAAAGCGGCGCTGCCGCCAGGGTGAGAAATGCGAGCTGGTTGCCCTATGTGTGCTATGTTGGCGCCCCAGGGACCGGGCGGCGGCCAACCGCCACTGATGGCAAGACATGTTGAGTTCGGCGATCGATCTTTCCGACAAGAGCGGCGCGGCGCCGCTGGTGCAGCCGCTGGGCACCGGCCGGGTACGCCTTTATACCCTGGTGATGGTGCGCTGGTTCGCCGTCTTGGGCCAGCTCAGCGCCGTGTTCTTCGTGCACTCCGGCCTGGGCTTTCCCCTGCCGCTGGAATTGGCGCTGGCCACCATCACGGCATCGGTGGTGCTCAACGTCGTGGTCTCGCAGCGCTATCCGGTGGCGACCCGGCTCAGCGACCGCGAGGCGGCGCTGTTTCTGGCCTACGACATCGTGCAATTGGCCGTGCTGCTGAGTTTGACCGGCGGATTGACCAACCCCTTCGCACTTTTGTTTCTCGTCTCGGTGACCATTTCGGCCACCATCCTCAGCCTGATATCGACTATTCGGCTCGTTCTCTTGGCCACCGCCTGCCTGTCGCTGGTCGCCGTTTTCCACCAGCCGCTGCCCTGGAGCCAGCCGCCACCGGTATTTTCGGCCACCTACGTCGCCGGCGTCTGGTGTTCGCTGGTGACAGGCATGATCTTCATCACGGTCTATGCCTGGCGCGTGGCCGAGGAGGCGCGGCGCATGTCGGACGCCCTGGCGGAAGCCCACATGGCGCTGTCGCGCGAGCAGCAGCTGTCGGCGCTGGGCGGCTTGGCGGCGGCGGCGGCGCACGAGCTGGGCACGCCGCTGGGCACCATTACGCTGGTGGCCAAGGAACTGGCCCTGGAGCTCGAGCAGGAAAGCCCGCTGACCGACGACGTCGAGCTCATCCTGAGCCAGGCCGAACGCTGTCGTGACATCCTCAACCAGCTGTCGCGGCGCCCGGCCCAGGAGCGACCGGGACCGTTCGCCGTGTTGCCGGTGGCGGCGCTCTTGGACGAGGTGGCCGAGAAGTATCGCCGCGACGGCATCACCATCTCCCTCGACACCGGCCTGTCGGACGAACAGCCGCTGATCCGCAGGGTGCCGGAAATCGTTCACGGCCTGGGCTATCTGATCGAAAATGCCGCCGACTTTGCCCGTCTTGAAGTACGCGTCGGCGTCGCCATTGACGCCGACGACCTGACCATCTCGGTGGTCGACGATGGCCCCGGCATCGCCGGCAGCATGCTTAGCGCGCTTGGCGAGCCCTACGTCTCGAGCCGGCCCTCGAGCGGCATGGGGCTGGGCGTCTTTATCGCCAAGACGCTGCTGGAACGGACCGGCGCCCGGGTGGAATTTGCTAACCGGCGTGGCGGCGGCGCCAAGATTGACATAACATGGCCGCGAAAACTGTTGGATGAGATGCAGTCACTCGAATTGGCCGGATTATGAACAAGAGCGGGAAGCCCGAACAAAACGGCGAGGATCCTGGCGGGATCGAAGCCGGCGAAGAAGGCAGCCTGCTTATCGTCGACGACGATGAGCCCTTTCGAGCCCGCCTGAGCCGGGCCATGGAAAGCCGGGGCTTTGACGTCAGCGCGGCCAGTGGCATCAGCGATGCCGTGGATCTGGCGAGGCGCGCCCGGCCGGCCTTCGCCGTGGTCGACCTCAAGCTGCTGGACGGCTCGGGCCTCGATATCGTGCCCGAGCTGCGTGAGATCCGTGCCGATATGCGCATCATCATCCTCACCGGCTACGGCAACATCGCCACCGCGGTGGCGGCGGTGAAGCAGGGCGCCGTCGACTACCTGGCCAAGCCGGCCGATGCCGACGCCATCGTTGCCGCCCTGATGGCCGGCGATGACGAACGGCCGCCGCCGCCGGAGCGGCCGATGTCGGCCGACCGGGTGCGCTGGGAGCACATTCAGCGGGTCTTCGAAATGTGCGACCGCAACGTCTCGGAAACCGCCCGGCGCCTCAACATGCACCGGCGCACCCTGCAGCGCATCCTGGCCAAGCACTCGCCGCGCGAATGACCGGCGCCGCCAGCCTGCCCCCCAGCCCGTCCCCCAGACTGCCCACCGGGCACCGGGTCTTTGCCGTGGGCGACATCCACGGCCGGGTCGATCTCTTGCGCACCCTCCATAGCCGCATCCGCCGCGAGCTCGAGACCAAGCCTTCGGGCCGCAACCTCATCGTCTATCTCGGCGACTACATCGACCGCGGCGGCCACAGCCGGGAGGTCGTCGATTGTCTGCTCGACGATGGCGTGGCCGGCGCCGAGGCGGTGCATCTGATGGGCAATCACGAGGAGTTCCTGCTCACCTTCCTCGACGCTCCGGAAGACAACTCGGTCTGGCTCTTCAACGGCGGCGACGCCACGCTGGGCAACTACGGCGTCGATGTCAGCGATCCCACCCTGCAGGCCGACGGCTTGACCTGGTTGCGCGACGAACTGGTGCGGCACCTGCCCCCCAGGCACCTCGATTTCTTCCGCCGCCTGACCTACTGGCACAGCGAGGGCGATTTCTTTTTCGTCCATGCCGGCCTGCGCCCCGGCGTGGCGCTGGAGGAACAGAGCCGGCACGACATGCTGTGGATCCGCCACGAGTTCCTCGAATCGACGGCCGACTTCGGCAAGATCGTGGTGCACGGCCACTCGCCGCTGAACGAGGTTTGCCAGCGGCCCAACCGCATCGGCATCGATACCGGGGCCTATTCCACTGACGTGCTTACGGCCATCGTGCTCGAGGGCAGCGAGCGGCACTTCATCCAGACCGGGGCGCAATCCGGGATCGCGGCCTGAAGGGCAGGCCGCTGCCGGCGTCTGGCGGCCACAAAAGCCGTGTCGCAAGCCGGACTTTAGGCTAAAAGAGTTCGCGATATGGTCGATCCCGCAACCATCGCCACACGCCTCGAGGGCTTGGCCGGGGTGCGCGTGTTGGTGGTCGGTGACGTCATGCTCGACCAATACGTCTCGGGTTCCGTCGAGCGGGTGTCGCCAGAGGCACCGATCCCGGTGCTGCGCATCGAACACCAACAGAGCGCGCTGGGCGGTGCCGGCAACGTCGCCCGCAACGTCGCCGCGCTGGGCGGCCGGGCCAGCCTGCTGGCCAGCGTCGGCGACGACGAGGCCGGCCGCCGGGTGGGGGCGCTGCTGGCGGCCGAGCCAAACATCGAACCGGCCTTGATCGAAGTGGCGGGCCGCCCGACCACGGTCAAGACCCGCTACCTGGCGGCTGGCCAACAGCTCCTGCGCAGCGACCTCGACGCCCCCGGCGAGCTGCCCGAAGCGAGCCGCCAGGCCCTGGCCGAGGCGGCCACCCGGATCCTCGCGGACAGCGATATCGTGGTGCTTTCCGATTATGCCAAGGGCACGCTGGGCGCGGCGTTCTTGGGCGATCTGATCGCCGCCGCCGGGGCTGCCGGCAAGGAGGTCGTCGCCGATCCCAAGAGCGCCGACTTCAGCCGCTACGCCGGCGTCACGCTGCTCACCCCCAACCGGGCAGAACTCGAGCTGGCCGGCGGCCGCGCCATCACCGACGACGCCAGCGCCGAGGCCGCGGCCCGGGCCGTGGCGAACCAACACGGCCTGGCCGCCGTGCTGCTGACCCGTGGCGCCCAGGGCATGACCCTGGTCGATCTGCGCCAAGATGGCGAAGGCGTGGTGCATTTGCCGGTCCAAGTCCGCGAAGTGTTCGACGTCTCAGGCGCCGGCGATACCGTGGTGGCGACCATGGCCCTGGCCCGCGGCGCCGGTTGCCGGCTGGGCGAGGCGGCCGAATTGGCCAATCTGACGGCCGGCATCGTGGTCGGCAAGGTGGGCACCGCGGCGGTCTATCCGGGCGAGGTGATGGCTGCCGCGGAGGGCGCCTGGGGCGCCGGCCAACGGCCCGAAGCCAAGGTGCTGGAGTTGGCCCCGGCGCTGGAGGTGGTGGAACGCTGGCGCCGCCAGGGCGAACGCCTGGTCTTCACCAACGGCTGCTTCGACCTGCCGCACCCGGGCCACGTTGCGCTTCTGGAGCGCGCCCGGGCGGCCGGCGACCGCCTGGTGGTGGGCCTCAACGGCGATGCCTCGGTGACCCGGCTCAAGGGTGCCGGCCGGCCGATCCAGGGCGAGGCGGCCCGGGCCACGGTGCTGGCCTCGTTCGCCGCCGTCGACCTGGTGGTGATCTTCGCCGCCGATACGCCGCGCCAGCTGATCGAAGCCTTGCGTCCGGACCTCTTGGTCAAAGGCGCCGATTACAGCCTCGATCAGGTGGTGGGGGCGGACATCGTGGCCGGCTATGGCGGCCAAGTGATGCTGGTCGAGCTCGAGCCCGGCCACAGCACCAGCCAAACCATCGCCCGTCTGGCGGCGGAGGGAGAAGACTGAGGTGATCGTGGTGACCGGCGCCGCCGGCTTCATCGGCTCCAACATCGTGGCCGCCCTGGAAGCCCGGGGCGAGAGCGATATCGTGGCCTGCGACCGCCTGGGCGGCGACGAGAGCTGGCGCAACCTGGCCAAGCGCGAACTGGTCGACATCGTGGCGCCGGAAAAGCTCTTCGGCTTTCTCAAACGCCTTGGCTCCGAGGTCTCCACTATCTTTCACATGGGGGCGGTGTCGTCGACCACCACCAGCGACGCCGCCCACACCATCGAGAACAACCTGCACTTTCCCCTCAGGCTGTGGCAGTGGTGCGCCGACAACCAGGTGCGCCTGATCTATGCCTCCTCGGCCGCGACCTACGGCGATGGCAGCCAGGGCTTCGACGACGACGGCTCGGTGGCCGGCCTGGCGGCGCTTAAGCCGCTCAATCTCTATGGCTGGAGCAAGCACCTCTTCGACCGCCGCGTGGCGCGCCTGGTGAGCCAGCGCCGGCCGGCACCGGCGCAGTGGGTGGGGCTCAAGTTCTTCAACGTCTACGGTCCCAACGAATACCACAAGGGCGAGATGCAAAGCCTGGTCTCCAAGACCCACCAGCGCCTGGCCGCCGGCCGGCCGGCCTACCTTTTCCGTTCGCACCACGCGGACTATGCCGACGGCGGCCAGTTGCGCGACTTCGTTTCGGTCGACGATTGCCTCGACGTGATGATGTGGCTCTATGACCAGCCGGCGGTCAACGGCCTCTTCAACCTGGGCACGGGCCAGGCCCGCAGCTTCCAGGATCTCGTTCTGGCCGTCTTCAAGGCGCTGGACCGCGAGCCCGAGATCGAATGGGGCGACACGCCCGAGAGCATCCGCGACAAGTACCAGTACTTCACCGAGGCCCGCATGGAGCGCCTGCGCGCCGCCGGCTACCAACGTCCCTTCCGCACCCTGGAAGCCGGCGTCGGCGCTTACGTCAAGGATTTCCTGGAACAGCCGGACCCCTATCGCTAGGAATTTTCGTCCTGTTGGCGCTGCAGGCGCTCGGCGGCGGCGCGGGCGAAGCGCAGCGTCAGGGCCCGGCGGCGGTTGGCGTTGAGCCGGCGCCGGGGTGCCGGGCGGGCGACATCGGCGCCAAAGCGGTCGGCGATCATCAGTCCGTGTTCCGCGGGCAATTCGGCGCGGGGGAAATCGGCCGCCACGGCAAAGTAAAAAAAATCGCAGTAATCAAGGTATTCCGGCCATTTGCGGTCGGCCCGCAAGTCGCCCAGGCTGGCCTTGATCTCGGCCACGGCGACCGTGCCGCGGCGGTCGATGGCGGCCACGTCGACGCGCCGGCCGTTGCCCAGGGGAAACTCGACCAGCGGCGCGAATCCCCTGTCGAGGAAGGCCCGGCAGACGCCGCGGGCCAAGTCCCGGGCCTCCGGGCCGTCGGCCTTTTCCGCCTTGCCGTCGTGCTCACCCATGGTTGCCACTCCCCCGCCATTGTAGCCGAGTGCCACCAGCTTGCGATAACATGGCGTTCTCGGCAAAGGGAGTAAGACCATGGCGAAGGAACGTCGGTGGGGACGTGAAGGGGCGTTGCTGGGTTTGGGGTTGCTGCTGCTGCCGGCCGGCGCCGGCGCCGGCGAGCCGGTGGCCATCGTCGAGGACATCCAGGCGGCCGGTAGCAAGGTCCAGTTCATGGATTATCTGGAACTGGGCCAGGTCGTCGAGTTGGGGGCGGGCGGCCAGCTTGTGCTGGGTTATTTGCGATCCTGTCAGCAGGAAAGCATCAGCGGCGGCCGGGTTACCGTGGGGCGTGAACAGAGCCAGGTCGAAGGCGGCCAGGTGGCACGCGAGTTGGTCGAGTGCGACGGCGGCAAGCCCAGGCTGGGCAGCGATACCAAGGGCAAGAGCGGTGTCATGGTGTTTCGGGCGCCGCCCAAGAAAAGCGCCGCCGCCCGCCATGAGCTCAAGCTGACGATCTATGGTGCCAGCCCCATTTTCGTGGTCGGCAATGGCGCCTCCGGCAGCCTCACCGTCGAACGCCTCGACCGTCCCGGCGAGCCCCTGGAGCTGGAGCTCGAGGCCGGCCGCGTCGACTTGGTCGAGGCCGACGAGGAACTGGCGCCGGGCGGCATCTACCGCGCCAGCGGCGGCAAAGGGACAATCGTCTTCCGGGTCGACCGCTACGCCCGGCCAGGTGCCGAGCCGCTGCTTTCGCGTCTGGTGCAGTTCTAGCTGCCGCGGTCCAGGGAAGCGGTCGCCAGTATGCGGGCCCGGGACGCACTAGCGGCGCTGGTCATCGCGTTGGCCGTATCCCTGCTGCCACTGCTGCCGCAGGCCGAGCGCCTGGAAGGATTATCGCTGGACGCCCTGACCTGGCTCCGCCACCAGGCCTTCGCGCCACGCCACGCCCCGGCCCAGTCACCGACCGTGGTCATCGCCATCGACGAGGCGACCTACCGGGCCCAGCCCTTCCAGGGCGTGCCCAAGGTCTTCTGGACCCGCGAGATCGGCCAGGTTCTCGATGCCGTGGTCGAGGCCGGCGCCAAGGTGGTCGGCTTCGACGTCATCTACCCGACCTCGGTCGAACGCTATATCCGCGGCTTCGACCGCGACTTTCTGCTGGCGCTGAGGCGGGCGGCGGGCGATGGCAAGGTGGTGCTGGGCAAGGTGCAGCACAGCGAACAACCGATCGCCCCCACGCCGGCCAGAGTTTCGCGGTGCGCCACGGCCGTAACATCCGGGCGCTCAACCTGGTCGAGGACCCGGACGGCGTGATCCGCCGTATCCCCTTGTTCCTGACGGCCGAGGGGACGGCCGGCCAGAGCCGCCAGGAACCCTCGATGGCGCTGGAACTGGCGGCGCGGGCCCTCGACGTGCAGCCGGAATCTATCGGCAACGGGGCCGGCGGCGGCCTGGCCCTGGCGGGATACCGAATTCCCGGCTCGGCCGGCAACGCCATGGCCATCGATTTCGACACCCAGCCCGGGGCGCTGCCGACGTATTCCTTTGCCGACCTGCAGGCCTGCGCGGCGGCCGGCGACGGCGACTATTTCGCCCGCCACTTCGCCGGCAAGGTGGTGCTGCTGGGCGGCGTGCTCGACGTCGAGGATCGCAAGCTGACGACCATGCGCTACGCCACTTCGGCCGACGGCGCGGCGCCGCCGCCGGCCTGCCGCGAGGCCGGCACGCCGGCCCCACCAGGCTTCGCCCGCGACACCATTGCCGGCGTCTACATCCACGCCCAGGCCGTCAACAACCTGCTGCGCGGCGAGGCCTTGGCCGAGCTGGGGCCGTTGGCCTATTGGCTCTGGTCGCTACCGCTGACGCTGCTGGCGGCGTTGTTGACCATGCTGCTCAGGCCGTTGCCGGCGGGTTCGCTGCTGCTGTTGGCTGGGATCGGCTGGACGGCGCTCGCGACTTTCGCCTTCCAAAGCGGCGCCGTGCTGCCGCTGTTTGATCCGCTGCTCTCGGGCGGGCTTTCCTGCGCCGCGCTGCTGGGCTACCGCTTCGCCGTCAGCGACCGCGACCGGCGCCTGCTGCGGCGTTCCTTCGCGCTCTACCTGGCGCCGGCCGTGATCGACCGCATGGTGGACGGCCAGCGCCTGCCCGAGCTGGGCGGCGAGACCCGCCAGCTCAGCGTCTGGTTCTCCGACATCGAGAAGTTCTCGGGTCTTTCCGAGGGCTTGGCGCCGGCCGAACTGGTGCGATTTCTCAATGTCTACCTTTCGGCATGAGCGACATCGTCGAGGCCCACGGCGGCTTCGTCGACAAATACATCGGCGATGCCATCGTCGCCGTCTTCGGGGCGCCGCACGAGGATCCCGATCATGCCCTCAATGCGGTGCGCTCGGCGCTGGCCTGCCGCCAGCGGCTGGGCGCCATGCAGGCCGAGCTGGGCCTGCCCAACGGAAGCACGCTGAACGCGCGAATCGGTATCAATACGGGCCAGATTCTGGTCGGCAACATCGGCTCGCACCGGCGCTTCAACTACACCGTCATGGGCGACGCGGTGAACCTGGCCTCGCGCCTCGAGGGCGTCAACAAGGCCTACGGCAGCCAGATCATCGCCAGCGGCGAGACCGTGGCGGCCTGCGGCGACGCCATCGTCTTCCGCGAGCTCGACAGCGTCCAGGTGGTGGGCCGCGAGAGCCCGGTGGCGATCTTCGAGGCGCTGGCCGCTGCCGCCGACTGCCCGGCCCAGAGCCGCAGCCTGGCAACCGCCTACGGGGCTGCCCTGGCGGCCTATCGCCAACGCCGCTTCGCCCAAGCCGAGGCGGCCTTCGAGGACCTGGCCCAGGCCGGCGACGTGGCCGCCCGCACCCTGGCCGGCCGGGCCCGGGCGCTGACCCTCGAGCCGCCGCCACCTGACTGGCGGGGCGTGACGGCGCTGGACAGCAAGTAGGGCCACGCTTGACCAAAGTCATGCGGGGTCGCAGGGCGCGTGTTAGCATCGGGCTGTTTTGACATCGGCGAGATCGTGGAATCAGGTTTGTGAATCCCCCTGGCCTTCATGACGGTGCGACCCGGGTGGGGCGTGAGATCGTTGATCGCGTCGCCGCCATTCCGCTGTTCTCCGGGCTCGAGGAGGCGGCGGTGGAGAGGCTGCTGCGGGGCTCGTCCGTCGAGACCATCGACCGCGACAGCGTGCTCTTTCGCCAGGGCGAGGCCGCTGACCGCTTCTATGTCGTGATCGACGGCCAGGTCGAGCTCTACGTCGAGGGCAACGAGGGCAACGATAGCGTGATCGACATTGCCGGCCCCGGCGCCAGCTTTGCCGAGGAGGCGATTTTCGACAGCGGCATCTTTACCGTCTGCGCCAAGGTCGTCGACCAGGCTCGCCTGGTGGTCGTCGAGGCCGACCCCTTCCTCGATCAGCTGCGCAACGATTTCGATCTGGTCACCGCCATCATGGCCCGCATGTCCCATCACCTGCGCACCCTGGTGCGCCAAATCAGCGAGCTCAAGCTCAAGACCACGGCCCAGCGCCTGGGCGGTTTTCTGCTCAGCCTCAGTGACGACGACAGCGGCCGGGCCACGGTGCGCCTGCCCTACGACAAGCGGCTGCTGGCCGGGCGTTTGGGCATGAAGCCGGAAAGCCTGTCGCGGGCCTTGAGCAAGTTGCGTGAAATCGACGTCCGCGACCGCGAAGGCACCATCACCATCGGCGATATCAGTCAGCTCAGGGCCTTCTGCCTCGAAGGCGATGCCGACCACGGGGTTTGAAACCCACCTTTTGCCTCGCTCGAAAGGGCCGGCGGCGCGAAACTCCTTGACGGCCGAACCCGAGGCTCGCTTGAATCGCTCCAGCAGACTTGGTTAGGGGCGGGAAAAGCTTTGCCGCAACGAAGCGTGAGGCGGCCTGGGTGGCATCAGGGATTCTCAGCGACGACGATTTTCTTCGACTGGCGCCGATCAGCATCTTTGCCGAACTGCCGCTGGAGGCGGTTCGCCGGCTGGTCGGCGGCGCCACGGCACGCGAATTCCCCCGCCATACGCTGCTCTTCAGCCAGGGCGATCCGGCCGACCGCTTCTACGTCATCCTGGGGGGCCGCGTGAAGCTCTTCGTCACCACCGAAGAGGGCGACGAGAACGTGGTCGAGGTGTTCGGCGCCGGAAACTCCTTCGGCGAAGCGGCGATGTTCGGCACCGGCAAGTTCCCGGTCAGCGCCGAGGTGGTGGAAAAGGCGCGTCTGGTTTCGCTGCCGGCCGAGCCCTTGATGGCTGAGCTCGATGCCGACAAATCGCTTTCCTTCATGATGTTGGCCGTCATGGCCCGGCGCCACCGGCGCTTCCAGAAGGAGATCTCCGATCTCAAGGTCAAGTCGCCGGGCCAGCGCCTGGGCAGCTTCATCATGTCTCTGGTCGAAATCGAAGGGCTCGGCCACCAGGGTCCCATCGCAGCCCGGTTGCCCTTCGACAAAGGCCTGATCGCGGCCCGTATCGGCATCAAGCCGGAAAGCCTGTCACGGGCCCTGGCCCGGTTGCGCGACATCGGCGTCGAATGCCTGGGCCGCGACGTCGAGATTGCCGACATCGGCCGCCTGCAAGCCTTCTGCGAGGAAGACGAAACCGCGTCTGGTTAGGGCGTTATTGGTTGATCCCGGCCACCCGCTCCCCTTCAGCAATCTCGAAAACCCGTCAGCCGGGGCGGCCGTCGGCCCGGGGGCGGGTCAGGATAGGCAGGTAAACCAGCAAAAAGATCAAAAAGCCAAGCGTCCACAGGAGGCCGGCGGCGGCGCTGCCGACGGGGCCGGCGGCGCTCGCCAGCAGGGGGTCGGCGAGGCGCGCCAGCACAGCCAGGTTGAGAGCCACGTAAGCCGCCGTGATGGCTGGCTTGACGACCAGCGGCCGCCCGGTGTGACCCAGCGCCACGCGCGACATCATGCCCAACGTGAAGCTGCCGACGGCACCCAGCGTCAGGGCGTGCAGCGCCACCGCCTGCGAGAGCCCCAGCCCCAGCCCGGCCAGGCCTTTGAGGGCCAGGCCGAGCACGATCCAGCCGTAGCCCAGGTGAAGGATCCACAGGATCGGGCTCGCCCGGGTCGCCAGCCCCCGCCAGCCGGCCAGGCGCAGCCCGTTGGCGAGCGCCGCCGCCAGGGCCAACAGGGCGGCCGCGGTCTCGGCGCCGGGCATGCTTCCGGGCAGGGCGTCAGCCACCAGCAGGGCCACCATCAGGCCGATGGACAGGCGGTCGAGCGTCGCTCGGTTGGGCATCGCCAGCTTCAGGGCGTTCTGCGTAAAGGCCGGCGTCACGCGACCGCCCACGATGATGACGAAGAGCACCACCAGTTCGATGGCGGCGTTGTTGGCTCGTGAGGCATCGAGCGAAACCAGTCCCAAGGCCTCGAGGTGGATGCCCAAGTTGGCCACCAGCAGCAGCGCCAACAGGACTACGAAGGCCGTGTTGGCGAACTTTCCGGCGCGCCAAAGCGGCGCCAGAATGCTCAGCGCCAGGGCCGGCACGAAAGCCAGGTCCAGCAGCGCCACCAGCCACCCCGGCAGCCAATCGGCGAAGCCCATGGCCAAGCGCCCGGCCAGCCACAGCGCCGCCAGCAGGGCCAGCGCCAGGCCGTGCAGCCGCTCCTCGCCGGTCCAGGCGGCAACCGAAGTGAGCAGGAAACCGGCGATCACCGCCAGGGCGTAGCCGAAGACCATTTCGTGGGCGTGCCAGCCGATCGGCCCGAGGTAGCCCGGTGCCTCGAGGAGGCCGAACAGGAAGGCCAGCCAGAGCGGCACCAAAAGCGTCGCCGAAAGGCCGGCGAGCGGGAAAAAGGTGCGAAAGCCATAGGCGAATATCATTGCGCTTCCCCGTGCCCTGCGCTCAGCTCCCGAGCCCGCCGGCTCGGAGACTCTTTGAAAATACATTGCTTCAGCGAGATAGGCGAAATTGCCGGCGACAGCGAAGAGGCAATCTAGCCCGCATTTCTCACCGGGTCATGGCCTGCGCGCCGCGGTGGCGCCGACTGTTTTGCACGGCTGCGCCGCGGGTTGTGGTACTGCGGGCACGCTGGGTGACACACCCGGTGGGGGCGACTGCGGCGCCCGAAGGGTCGCTCCCAGGCGCGCGCCCGCTACGGAAAAGGTCGAAGAGCGTAGTCCCACTACGCTCATCGACCTTTTCCTTCCGGATCGCATCACCTGGGGGCTTTGCTGCCCGTGACCCGGTGAGAAATGCGGGCT
>JASLXG010000040.1 GCA_030740435.1 Alphaproteobacteria bacterium
GAGATTCTTCAATCGCATCCGTCGCTACCTTCTAATTGCGATTGATTCGCAAATGCAAAGCCAATATCGTGCGGGTGAGAGGTTGCGGTTGAGGCGCTGAGTTTGGGGTTTTCCCGTGTCCCAGGAGCCGGTTGAGCATGCTTAAACCGCCCCCCCCCGACGCCTTCGAATCCAATTTCGATGTAGCGCGCGATGACGGGGCCGTGCTCCTGAAAGATCTCTTCGTGGGCCTGCTGCATGGCTTCTATTCCATGCAGGTCGAAGAGCGCCTGGCCGATCTTATGAATCGCGCTGCGCAATTCGACCTCGTGTTCCGGTGGTGGCTGCCAACCACCGACAAATTCCGCCGAAGTGAGAAGGCGAAATGGTCTGTCCGGCGGATATCTCATTCCGATCGACTCCCGCCAGGCCGTACCGAGGTGACCCAACAGGTCGGTGGTTTCGAGACCAAGCTTCATTTCAGGATCCTTTCTGGTAATACATTCGGCTTAGGCGGCCCATCCGCCGATGCATTCCCAGCCGACCTCAATCCGGCGAGCAACGCTGAAGCCGTACTCTCCCCAGACTTCATCGTGGGCATCTTGCATGGCTTCGAATCCGTGCTGGTCGTGGATGGTCTGACCAATTTCACGGATAGCTTTTCGCAAAGCCACCTCGTTAGGTGGTGACGGCATCAGAGCGGCTGCCAAGTCCGCAGCGCTGATCGGACCGACATCCGGTTCTTCTTTCCGGCGTGCTTCGATCGACTCCCGCCAGGCCGTACCGAGGTGGCCGAGCAGGTCGACGGTTTCGAGTTCGAGCTTCATTTCACTTCCTTTCCTACGCTGGTCTTCTAGTAGAGACAGTTCCAATTTCTAGGCGGCCCCTAACGGACGGTGATACTCGGTACAGTGTCAACGTGATGGTCGATGGGCAGCGGATCCATCGCGTTATTGGTTTGGAGAGCGATGGGACCACAAGAACCCAAGCTGAGGAATACATCGAGCAGAAACGGACGGAGGCCCGGGAAGGTCGCCTATCGCTGCCGAAGGGACGCAAGCTCCATCTGACTTTTGCATCAGCAGCGGAACTCTATTTGAAAAAACTCAAAGAGATCGGCGGAAAGGACTATCAAAACAACGAGCAGCATTTGAGACTCCACCTCGTCCCATATTTTGGCACCATGCGGCTTGACCAAATCTCGGTCTTCACGCTTCAGAAGTTCCAGAACCATTGCCGCCAGAAAGGGCTAATGGACACGACCACCAATCGTGTGCTCGCGACCTATCGACGCATGGGTAGACGCTTGGTGCTGTGGAGGAGCATTCCGGTATCACCACCAATGATCAAGCTCAACACGGAGCGAAATCAGCGGACACAAATCATCTCTGACGACGAGGAGAGGCGACTAATCGACGCAGCATTGAAGGACAGCAACTCCTACATTTGGCTGTTTATCAAGCTTGGCCTCGCCACCGGATTGCGCCACCGCGAAATGCTGTCCGCGCGATTCGAGAACTTCAGCCCCGTCCGGCGCCGGTTACGAGTGTGGGTCAAGGGCGGCAGGTGGCGCGGTCAACCGCTTACCAGGGGGATCACGGACATCATCGGGCGAGAAAGAGATATGGCGGACGACCCAAACGGCTGGGTCTTTCCGAGCGTAACGTCAAGAAGCGGTCACATTGAGCAAATGACGGGCCCCTTCGCCCGATGTGTCGAGCGATCTGGCCTGGATCCCCAGGCCATTACACCGCACACCATGCGTCACACCGCCATCACCCGGCTCGCTGAGATAGGGGCAGACATCAAGACCCTTCAAGAGTTCTCGGGACATGAGAGCTTGCAAATGGTGCTTCGGTACGCCCACGCCCAGGACAGGGCGGTTAATCGTGCGCTCGACCGTTTGGAGGAGAGAACGGCAAACGAACATCAGACTGCGCGCAAATCGTCCATTTCATGACACCGTTACACAGAAATTACACAGGCGGCCGATCAGTCCGGTTCTGACTCAGCAATGATCAAGACCCAACCTATTGATATCATTGGTGCCCCTGGCCGGACTCGAACCAGCACGCCCTTGCGGACAACAGATTTTGAGTCTGTCGCGTCTACCAATTCCGCCACAGGGGCACGCGGCGGATCATAGCCGAGCCGCGAGGCCGGTCAACCGCCCGGGGCGCACCCCCGGTGCCGGCCCGCCGAGCGGGTTTGCACCCGCCCCTGGCCCCTGCTATACGCCCCCATGCTCAAGCGGCTTTACGACTGGACCATGGCGCTGGCGGCCCACCGCCGGGCCTTGCCGGCGCTGGGGCTGATCGCCTTTATCGAAAGCTCGGTCTTTCCCATCCCGCCCGACGTCATGGTGGTGCCCATGGTGCTGGCCGAGCGCCGCCGGGCCTGGCTGATCGCCCTGGTCTGCACCGTGGCCTCGGTGCTGGGCGGCCTGGCCGGCTATGGCATCGGCGCCTTTTTGTACGACAGCGTGGGGCGCGGCATCATCGAGTTCTATGGCCAGCTCGAGGCCTTCGGCCGGTTGCAGGGTCGTTACAACGAATGGGGCCTGGTGATCGTCTTCGTGGCCGGGCTGACGCCGCTACCCTACAAGGTCTTCACCATCTTCTCGGGCGTCGCCGGGCTCGACGTCTGGCTCTTCGTGCTGGGCTCGCTGGTCTCGCGGGGCCTGCGCTTTTACGTCGTGGCCGGGCTGCTGTGGTGGCTGGGCGAGCCCATCCGCGACTTCATCGAACGCTACCTCAACATCCTGGCCATCGTCTTCGTGGTCGTCCTGGTGGGCGGCTTCGTGGCCGTCAAGTACCTGTTGTGACGGGGCTTTCGGACCTGGTCGAGCGACTGACCCGGGGCCGCACTCCGGCGGCGCTGCTGCTGCTGGCGGTGGTTGCCATCCTGCTCGCGGCGCTGGGCTTTCAGCACCTGGGCGGGGTGGCGCCCTGCGAGCTTTGCTATTACCAGCGCATCGCCTACGCCACGGCCGGCGTGCTGGCGCTGCTGGCCCTGCCGGCCGGCCGCCGGCCCTGGGCCGCCTGGCTGCTGGCGCTGGCCGGCCTGGCGCTACTCGTCAACCTCGGCATCGCCGGCTACCAGGTCGGCGTCGAGCAGCAGTGGTGGGCCGGACCCCAAGGCTGCACGGGCGACCAGGTGGGCAGCGCCGCCTCGGTCGAGCAGTTGCGGGCGCAGATCATGGCGGGCCCCGTGGTGCGCTGCGACGAGGTGGCCTGGTCGCTGTTTGGCATTTCCCTGGCGGGATACAATATGCCGATGTCGCTGGGCCTCGGGGGCTTTGCCTTGTTGGCGGCCTGGCGCCGACGCTTGGGCGGGGCGCCTGAGACGCCATGACCCGGGCCAACCTGGCGACGCTGTTGCTCAGCCTCGCCGTGGCGCTGGCGGGGGCCGAGGTTGGCCTGCGCTGGGCCGGGATCTCGTACCCCGAATTCAACCGGCTCGACACCCGCCTGGGCTGGGCGCCGCGCCCCGGGCTGACCGGCAGCTATGCCATGGAGGGCCAGAGCGAAATCGCCATCAACGCCGCCGGCTTTCGCGACACCGACCACGCCATCGCCAAGCCCACGGGCGTGCTGCGCCTAGCCGTCTTGGGCGATTCCTTCGCTGAGGGCCGCGAGGTGGCGCTGCAGAAGGTTTTCTGGAAGCGCCTCGAAAGCCCCCTCGCCGCCTGCCTGGCCCGCCCCGTCGAGGTGCTGGGCTTTGCCGTCAACGGCTACGGCACGGCCCAGGAGTTGCTGGTGCTGGAGCAGACGGCGCTGGCCTACCAGCCCGACATCGTGCTGCTCGCCTTCTTCAGCGGCAACGACGTGCAGAACAACCTTCGCCGCCTCGACGGCCACCCCGACCGGCCCTATTTCGTGCTGCAAGACGGTGCGCTGGCGCTTGATGCCAGCAACACCCAGGGGTTTCGCTTCACCGCCAAGGCGCTTTGGTCCGATCTCAAGCACGGCCTTTTCAACGCGCTCCGGATCCTGCAACTGGCCCGCCAGGGCTACCGCCGCCTCAGGGGATTCTTCAAATACCGCGACCACGACCTGGCGGCGCAACTGGCGGCCGGGCTCGATCCCCGGGTCTACCAGCCGCCGGCCGATGCGGCCTGGCAACAGGCCTGGGCCGTCACCGAAGCGCTGATCAAGGCGCTACGCGATAAATCAGCGGCCGCCGGCGCCGACTTCTGGCTGGCCACGCTTTCCAACCCCGTGCAGGTCCACCCCGATGCGGCGCTGCGCCAGCGCCTGGCCACCGAGCTCGGCATCCAGGATCTCGACTACCCCGACCGGCGGCTGGCCGCTTTCGCCGCCACTCAGGCCATCCCCGTCGTCACCCTGGTCGACGAGCTGCGCGCCCGGGCAGAACGCCAGAACAAAAATCCCCACGGCCGCCCCGGCTTCGCCGGCGGCCACTGGAACGAAACCGGCCACCAATGGGCGGCCGAGATCCTGGCGGAACGGTTGTGCCGGGCATACGGCGGCTGAGGGCGGCTTTTTGTAGACCCTCACCGGGCGGGCGCATCCGCGGAGTCTTGATTAGACCCTCACCGGGCGGGCGCATCCGCGCCCTTGGCCTCCGCCCCCATGGGGGGGCGGCTTAGCAGCGATACCAAAGGGTGGTTTTTGCTGTTTGGTCTTTTATTGCAACGGGAGCGACCGCGACCCGCCGCTACTGCGGCGCGCCCGCGCAGGCTGCGGGCCGTAGGGCCGCCGCCGTGAGCGACAAAAAGCCAACGGGAGCGACCGCGACCCGCCGCCACTGCGGCGCGCCCGCGCAGGCTGCGGGCCGAAGGGCCGCCGCCGTGAGCGACAAATAACCTAGCGTGAATCCCAGGAACTGGGATTCGCGCTAGGGCTCCAGCTCGGCATCCCAGTAGAGATAATCCCGCCAGCTTTCGTGCAGATAGTTGGGCGGGAAGGCGCGGCCGTTTTTTTGCAGGTCGTGCATGCTGGGCTCGAAGGGCCGCACGCGCGGGGTCATGCGGGCCTCGCGCAGCGTGCGGCCGCCCTTGCGCAAATTACAGGGCGCGCAGGCCGTGACCACGTTGGTCCAGCACGTCGTGCCGCCGCACCAGCGCGGCACCATGTGGTCGAACGTGAGGTCGTCGCCGTCGCCGCAGTATTGGCAGTTGAAGTGGTCGCGCAGGAAGACGTTGAAACGGGTGAAGGCGGGGCGCCGCGCCGGGCGCACGTAGCGCTTGAGCGAGACCACGCTGGGCAGTTGCATCTGGAAGCTGGGCGAGCGCACCGTTCGCTCGTATTCGCTGACGATATTGACGCGCTCGAGAAAGACGGCCTTGACCGTCTCCTGCCAGGGCCAGAGCGACAAGGGGAAATAGCTCAGCGGGCGGTAGTCCGCATTCAGCACCAAAGCCGGGCTTTGCTCCAACGACACGCGCTTCCCCCTCCGCCGCTATCGGGTTGCCAGCCCGACAACGTCACCGGCCCCATTATCCTTGGGCCCCACTATGGTCAAACGCCCCGCCAGACCTACCGCCCGCCGGGGCTGCCGCCATTGTGGCGCCTTGAAAAGACTTTGACCAGGGTAGATCTCACGGCATTGCGTCTGCAGCCCGCACCTGGCAAATGCGGCTCTGACCCCAAATAGCGCCACCCCATCTCGAAACTTTGCCCAACGAGCACGACAGACGACCGGGTCAAGTGGCCCAGCGAGCGGAGCGAGTGGCTACTTGACCCGGCGGCGGCTCCAGAAGCTGGTATGCGACCGGAAGCATTGCTTCCGGTACGCCTAGCGGCGAGCGCCCTTCTTTGTCTGACCCAACGCCGGATTGGCCGGCCCCAGCCCCCTATTCCGCGACGGTCTTCAAACGTATCCCGGGCCGTGGGCGATCGTTGGGGCCGAGGCCGTTGAGGGTACGGAAACGCGCCACCTTGTAGCCCTTGAGGGGCAGCTTTGCTGCCAGGGCCTCGATGCTGTCGCCGGGGCCATACCTCACCAGGCGCAGCCGCAAGGGCTTGAGCCAGGAGCGTTCGGCCCGGCCCAGGCGGCGGAAGGAAAAGGTCGTGCGCTGCAGCTCGGGCCGCAGCCGGTCGAGATCGGCGAAGGGCGTCAGCATCATGAAGCGCACGATGCGGTCGCGGGCAAAGCGGATCGCCACCAGCCTGAGGTTGGCCTTGCCGCCGCCACGGGCCTTGACCATGGTCTGGCCGGTGGCGGCCGGCATGCCGTTGACGGTGATGCGCTCGACCTCGACCAGGCTGAGCCGCGCCGCCCAGACCCGGCTCAGATAGCTCAGCACATCACGGCCGGCATCCTCTCGCTTGGCGCCGTCGAACTTGATGGCGGCGCCGTTCGGGCCCTTTGCGAACACCGCCTGGTCGGTGTTGATCAGGCGATAGCCCGGCGGCACCGTGAAGCTGAAGCCCAGCTTGGGGTGCGAGAAGACCCGCCCCCGCACCAGACCCTGGGCCGGATCGTCGCCGTAGATCAGGCCCTGGATGGTATCGAGGTAGCGCTCGCGCCGGCGCGGCGCGCCCGCGGCACTGGCGCTTCCTTGCGCGGCGGCGATGGCGCGCTGCACGCGATCTTCGCTGCGCGGGTGGGTGGCGAAGAAATCGGCGATGGGATCGCGGCCCTGGGCCCCGGCGATCTGGCGCTCGAGCGCGCTGTGGCTGCCCATGGCGGCGAGAAAGCGGGCCTGGGCGCCGGCATCGTAGCCGGCCCCGGCCATATAGCGCACACCCAGGGTGTCGGCCTCGAATTCCTGGTCGCGGGAGAAGCCCTTGAGATAGAGCTCTCCACCGATCTGCACCAGCTGGTCGACCAGCCGGTTGCCGGTGACCGCCCCCAGCACGGCCGCGCCCAGGCTGGTGAAGATGGCCCGGTTGTAGCGCTGGGCCGTGTGGCGGGCCACCACGTGGCCAACCTCGTGGGCCAGCACGCCGGCCAACTGGGCCTCGGAATTGGCCAGCGCCAACAGCCCCCGGGTGACGTAGACGTAGCCGCCAGGGAGCGCGAAGGCGTTGACCTGGGGGCTGTTGAGCACGGTGAAGCGGAAGGCCTGGCGCTGCGCCCCGGCATGGGCCATGACGCGGCCGCCGACCTCGGCCACGTAGCCGCCGATGGCCGGGTCCTGGTAGACGCCGCCGAAGCGGGCCAGGATCTTGGGATGCTCGTCGGCGCCGATCCGGGCTTCCTTGGCCGGCGACATGAAGGGCGTGAAGTCCTGCCCGCCGGTGGCCGGGTTGGGTGTCGACAGGCAGCCCGACGCCAGGGCCAGCGCGCAGGCCAGCGGAATTAGTCTTTTCCTCACTCCTCGATGACCTCGATCTGCTCGGGATGGGTGGCCTCGATCATCGGCCCGTTGCGCCAGTATAGCCAGCCGCGTACGCGGATGCGCCGCTGGGCGTAGCTTTTGGGATCGAAGCCGGCCTTGACGAAGCCGCGGCGGTCTTTTGGCGCGATCGTGACGGTGAAGTCGCGCCGCCAATCCTGGCCGAAATTGAGGTAGGCCCGGCCGCGCACCACGGCCACCGTCAACACCCGGCCCTCGACGATCTGAAACTCGTCCAGCGCGCCCCGGGTGTCGTCGGCCTGAAGCAGGCGGTAAAAGCGGTGGCCCCAAATGCCCAGCCGCGCCCGCCGGGCCTGTTGTTCCAGCGCCAGCATCTCGGCCACCCGGGCGCGGTTGTCGCGAAAGCTGTAGACCCGGGCCAGGCCGGCCCGCAAGAGCTCGCCCTGGACCCACTTGCCGTCCGCTTCCAGATGCGCCAGCGCCCGGCCGTAGCGGTCGCGGCGCTGGCCGCCGTAGGCCAGGGCGACAGGGCGGCCGAGCGTCAATTTCTCGAGCCGGGCCTTGGCCTCGGCGGCCAGCGGCTGCAGGCGCACGTGCGGCCGGCCCAGCGGCAGCTTGGGCGCCTGGATGCCGACCAGGCGCACCTCGAGGCCGCTTTCAAGCACCAGGGTGTCGCCATCGACCACATTTTCGACCATGCCATCGCCGCCCGGCGTCAAGCCTTCGAGCACCGCGGCCGGCGCGGCTGCGGGCAGCAACAGCATAAACAACACGAGCAGGCGACCGATCATGGCTTCAGAATAACACGAGGCGGCGGCGCTCTCATCGCCGACAAGGTTGTCGGGCGGCTGTTTTTCCGTAAACTCGCGGGCGATCCCGTGAAAGGACAACTTTTGCCGAATTCAGCGAAGCTTGGCGCCAGCGCCGCCCTAGTCGTTCTCACCACTCTGCTGGCTGCCCAGACGGCCCGGGCCGACGATCCCGACTTCATCGCCGTGGCCTTGGGCGCCTACGACATCAACGACAACAAGACGGCTGCCGAGGGCCGGCTGGAATACCGCTCGGACAAACGCTTCGGGCCCTTCAAGCCGCTCTCGGGCCTGCTGCTGACCAGCGACCGGGCGGCCTACGGCTACATGGGCGTGCTCATCGACATCTTCCTCGGCCGCCGCCTGGTGCTGACGCCGAGCTTCGCGCCCGGCGTCTACCGCCGCGGCGAGGGCAAGGATCTGGGCCACTGGATCGAATTCCGTTCGCAGCTCGAACTGGCTTACCGCTTCGACGACCGCTCGCGGCTCGGCCTCAGCCTCAGCCACATCTCCAACGCCAGCCTCGACGACAACAACCCGGGAACGGAATCCTTGATGCTGAACTACGCCGTGCCCTTCCACCGCCTGCTCGGCGAATAGGAAGGCCGTCATGTCGAACCTGCCCCCCGAGCGCAGCGGCGGCCGCATCGTCGTCGATGCCTTGCGTCTGCATGGCGTCGATTGCCTGTTCGGCGTGCCCGGCGAGAGCTATCTGGAGATCCTCGACGCCATCATCGACGTGCCGCTGCGCTTCATCAACTGCCGCCACGAAGGCGCCGCCGCCCACATGGCCGAGGCCTACGGCAAACTCACCGGCCGGCCCGGCGTGGCCATCGTCACCCGTGGCCCCGGCGCCTGCCACGCCAGCATCGGCTTGCACGTGGCCAGGCAGGATCAAACGCCGCTGATCCTGCTGGTCGGCCAGACGCCGCGCGGCATGTTGGGCCGCGAGGCGACGCAAGAGATCGACATCGCCGCCATGTTCGGCTGGACCACCAAGTGGGCCGGCCAAATCGACGACCCGGGGCGCATTCCCGAGGTCCTCAGCCGGGCCTTCCACCTGGCCGTCTCGGGCCGCCCCGGTCCGGTCGCCGTGGCGCTGCCGGAGGACATGCTGCGCCAAACCGTGGCGGTGATGGATACCGAACCCTATGGCACCGCGCGCCCCAGCCCGGGCAGCGCCGACCTGGCGGCGCTACGACATCACCTGGGACGCGCCAAGCAGCCCCTGATGGTGGTTGGCGGCGGCGGCTGGACGGCCCAGGCCTCGGCCGATCTGGCGGCCTTTGCCGAGGCCAACGGCCTACCCACGGCAGCCGATTTCCGCTGCCAGGACATGATCGACAACCGCCTTTCCTGCTACGTCGGCGACCTGGGCATCGCCAAGTCGCCGGGGCTTTCGCGCCGCCTGGCCGAGGCCGATCTCTTGCTGCTGGTGGGCAGCCGGCTGGGCGACATCGCCACCCAGGGCTTCAGCCTGGTCGAGGCCCCCAATGCGCGGCCGACGCTCATCCACGTCTTCCCCGATGGCGACGAGCTCGGCCACGTCTATCGCCCCGACCTGGCCATGGTTTCCGGCATACCCGAATTCGCCAAAGCTGCACGGGCGCTCGAGGCCGTCGACAGCGCGCCCTGGCACGCCTGGGCCGAGGCCGCCCGGGCCGACTACACCACCACGCTGGAGCCCGTCATTTGTCCCGGCCCGCTCGACATGTATGCCGTCATGCAGACCCTCAACCAGGCGCTGACCGAGGACGCCATCATCACCACCGATGCCGGCAACTTTTCCGGCTGGCCCCAGCGCTTCCACCAGTACATTCGCTTTCCCAGCCAGCTCGGGCCGCGCAACGGCGCCATGGGCTACAGCGTGCCGGCCGGCATCGCCGCCAAGGTGGTGGCGCCCGAGCGCACGGTGGTGAGCTTCGTCGGCGACGGCGGCTTCCAGATGTCGGGGCTGGAGCTGGCCACGGCGGTGCAGCACGGCCTCGACCCCATCGTCCTGGTCATCAACAACGGCCTCTACGGCACCATCCGCATGCACCAGGAACGACGCCATCCGGGCCGGGTCAGCGCCACCGAGCTCAAGAACCCGGATTTCGCCGCGCTGGGCCGGGCCGCCGGGGCCTTTGGCGCCAGCGTGGCCCGCACCGAGGATTTCGCTCCGGCGCTGGAGCAAGCCCTGGCGGCCGGCCGGGCCGCCGTGCTCGACCTGCAGCTCAACCCCGAGGCCATCTCGACCTCGACCACCCTTTCGGCGCTCGGCGCCCAGGCCCGACCATGACCGTCCCCCGCCCCCGCCGCCCCCTGCTCGCTGTCGCGGCTCTGGCGCTCAGCCTGCTGCTGGGGCCGGGCTGCGAAAGCTTCGAGGACATCGTCACCTATCGCGACTTCCACCTGCGCAACATGCTGCGCGACGACTACATGGGGAAAAGTTGGATGCAGCCCGGCGCCGTCGCCCAGCCCACCGCGCACGACCAGAGGGGCGACGGCGAAGAGGCGGCCAAAGCCCGGCGGCAAGCGCAAGAGGACCAGCCGCAAGGCGGCTTGCAGGGGCTTTGGCAAAGCCTGATCGGCATGTTCAGCGAGCCGGTGAAGGATTCCGAGGGTGACTGAACCGCTCCTCACGACAATCACGCACGGTCATTTCACCCGCATTTTCCCCAGCAATTAACCTGGTATTTCCTGGGGTAATCCCTTGGGTAATTCCCATTGAGTAGGACCCGCGTTCGCGCTATCACAAAGGCGGGCGGATCGCAGGGCGCAAGGCCAATTGGCGCCACCAGGAAAACAGAGGAAACACGCCATGTCGACCATACTGATCGTGCTGTTTGTGGTCCTCGTGCTGGGCGGTATAGCGGCTCTGATCTTCATGTGGGTGCTGCGTTCGGGCTTGTTCCATAGCCATCTGGTGCCGAAGGACGACGACGACCTCGTCGGCCACCCGGACGACCTGGCGGCCATAGAAACCATGACCAGCGAGGCCACCGCGCAAAACGACCAGGACAACGATCAGGATTCAGAACAAAGCGCCGCCTGAGGAAGGCCGGCGCCGGGACTGGGCCGGATTGATCCCTATCCTCACCGCCCCGCACCCGTTTCCGCTTTGGCACCGCGTTGGACCACGAAAGTGGCGACGAAAATGATGACGACGCCGGGCAGCACCGCCACCGGCGGCAAGCCCTGGCCGGCCAGGAATTCAATCGCCACCACCAGGGCCGGATTGAGATAGTTGTAGCTCGAGGCCCGGGTCGGCCCGATGTGCAGGGTGCCGTGCTGGGCGATGAAAAAGGAAATGATGGTGGTGAAGACGGCGAGATAAGCGATGCCGGCGAACACCTTGGCATCGATGGCCGCCCAGTTAGTCTGCCAGATCGCCGTGTTGTTGATCAGGATCAGCCAACCCGTACTCATGACCAGGACCCAGAACGTCATCACGGCGGCCGGCTCCCGCCGGTGCAGCCGCTTGACCAGGGGGCATAGAGGCCGAGCGCCAGGCAGCCGGCGAAAAAGATGATGTCGCCGCCGTTGATGGTGAAGGACGCCAGGCGCTCGAAATCGCCGCGAAAGACCACCCACAGCGCGCCCACCAGGCCGCAGCCCAACGCCACCATGCGGTGCCTGCCCAGGCGTTCCCGCACCAAGATCGCCGCGTAGATGGCGGCGATGCCGGGCACCAGGGTGACGATGGCACCGGTATTCAGCGCCGTCGTCGTGCGCAAAGCGGTAAACATGCACCAGAAGAAAACCACCAGGCAGCCGGCGATGGCGGCGTACCCGGCCAGCGCCCGCGGCCCGGGCAGCGTCAAGCCGTGGCGCAGGTAGACGAAGGGTGCGAACAGCAGCGAGGCCAGGGCAAAGCGCAGCAATATCAGCAGCGCCGGCTCGAGCCCATGGGTGATGGCGGCGCCAACCGGGAACGAGGTCGCGACCAAAATGCGCGAGAAGATCAGTTGGCCGTGAACCCGGGCCAGGTTGGCCGGTTGCCAAGTGCCGTGTCCGTCGACATCCGCCATGCAAAACGGCCCTCCCGCGCAACGCAAACCTTACGCCAGGTGGCCGGCCGACAACAGGCACCGGTGACCGGGCGCCATGTCGCCCGCCCGCTTTTGGCCTTGAATTCGCTGGTCCGGCGGGGGAATGATGGCCCCATCGAAGCACAGAAAGGTGCCCATCGCATGGCCCAAGATCCGCACAAGTCGGCGGCACGCAAGGACAATTCGCTCGAGGCCGCCATCGGCCGCGAGGTCCACGGCTTCCGCAAGGACCTGGGCATGACGGTGGTCGAGCTGGCCCGCCTGGCCGGGCTCTCGCCGGGCATGCTGTCGAAAATCGAGCGCGGCCAGACCTCGCCCTCGCTGGCCACCTTGAAAAGTCTGGCCGGCGCGCTCAACGTACCGGTGACGGCGCTCTTCCGTCAGTTCGAGGAGGGACGCGACGTCTCCTTCGTGGCCGCCGGCGACGGCATCGAGATCGAGCGCCGCGGCACCCGGGCCGGCCACCAGTATCGCCTGCTGGGACACACCGTCGGCGGTGCCGTCAACGTCGAGCCCTACCTGATCACACTGACCGACCAGTCCGATGTCTTCCCCATCTTCCAACACGAAGGCGTCGAGTTCATCCACCTGCTCGAGGGTCAGGTCGACTATCGTCACGGCAGCAAGATCTATCCCCTGGGACCGGGCGATTCGCTGTTTTTCGATGCTGACGCACCGCACGGCCCCGAACGCCTGCGGCAGGTACCGATCCGCTTTCTCAGCGTCATCTCTTATCCCGGAGCCGGTAACAAAGGCTGATCGCCGACGATGGGAATTATCATACAGGGAAAATTTTGTTCTTTGAGTTTGATTGCCGCCCCGAATTCCGCTATTTTTTTGGCTGGCCAGGCTTAGCGGAAGGGACGACATCATGTGCGGCATCGCGGGCATTATGTACAAAGGCCAGGCGGCCGATGCCGAGGTTGGCAAGGCGCTGATCGCCATGCTCGACGGCTGCCAGCACCGCGGTCCCGATTCGACCGGCTTTGCGCTTTATCACGAGGCCGAGCCGGGGCTCTTCCGTTTGCGCCTGTTCCTCGATGACGAGAGGGCGGCGGAGGACGGGATCAAGCGCCGCCTGGGAGACTTCCAGGCTGAGCTGGTGAGCGAGGAACGGCTGGGCTCGACCTATTGCCTCAGCTTTCGTTTCGCCGGCGACGTGCAAAAGCTGGCCTATGCCCTGGAGCACGCGGCGAGCGTGATCTCGCTGGGCGAAAGCCTCGACATCATCAAGGACGTGGGCGGCGCCCACCAGGTCGACGAGGTCTACCGGGTGGCCGACTTCCAGGGCAGCCACGGCATCGGACACGTCCGCCTGGCCACCGAATCAGAGGTCGCCCCCGAAGCCTCGCATCCCTTCTGGGCCACTGGCTTCGCCGACGTCGCCATCGTCCACAACGGCCAAATCACCAACTACTGGAAGATGCGCCGGCGCCTGGAAAAACGGGGTTTCGAGTTCAACACCGAAAACGACAGCGAACTCATCGCCGTCTACCTGGCCGACAAGCTGTCGCAGGGCGTCGCTCTGAAGGCCGCGCTGGGCACCTCGATCGACAATCTAGACGGCACTTTTTCCTTCCTGGTCTCGACCAAGGAGGAGATCGGCTACGCCAAGGACCGCCTGGCCGCCAAGCCCATGGTGACCTTCGAAACCGACGACATGATCGCCATCGCCTCGGAGGAAGTCTCCCTCAACCGGCTGTTCCCCGGCCAGGCCCTGAATACCGTCGAGCCGCCGCCCGGCACCTTCGCCACATGGCAACGCTCGATCTAGCCCAGATCCCGGTACGCCAGGCCAACGAGCGGATCCGCGCCGCGGGCGCCGCCGGCCAGGACGTCGAGGTCCAGAACCCCGACGCGCGCCACCATATCGGCGTCGGCCTGGTGCACCCGATCGCGGTACACGTGCGGGGCTCGGCCGGTTACTTCTGCGCCGGCCTCACCGACGGCGCCCGATTCAAAGTCGACAACAACGTCGGTTGGGGCCTGGCCGACAACATGCTGGGCGGATCCATTGTCGTCGGCGGCAACGCCGGCGCCATCGCCGGCGTCGCCATCCGCGGTGCCGAGGTGGTGGTGCGCGGCAACCTGGGATCGCGGGCCGGCCAGGTGATGAAGGCGGGAACGCTTTGTTGTGCCGGCAACGCCAACTTCATGGCCGGCTACATGATGTACGGCGGCCGCATCGTCATCCTCGGCGACGCCGGCCAGCAGGTCGGCCAAGACATGACAGGTGGCTCCATTTTCGTCGGCGGACGCATCGACCAGCTGGGCAACGACGCCGCCCTGGTCGACTTGCCGGCGGCCGAGGACGAGGCCATCAGGGAATTCCTGGACCGCTTCGAGCTGCCTTTCCGGGGCAGCTTTCAGAAGATCGAGAACGCCGGCCAGGGACTGCGCTATTCACGCCTCGAGCCGCGCATCCGCAACGCGCCGTTCTTTCTGGCTTCGGGCGACAGCGATTACTGGAACCAGACGGTACAGCAGGACATCCACGTCAAGGCCGAGATCGGCCGCTACCGGATCCGTGGCTACGGCACCACGCGGGCCGTTCCCCATCTTTCCGACCTGGCTTTCCGCCGTGACCCGGGGGCCGGGCCGGCCCCCGCCGACGTCGTCGAGCGTGTCGAACTCGGCACCAGGATCGGCGGCCTCCACGGCGGCCGGCCGCTCGACCTCTCGATGCCGGTGATGATTGCGCCGATGAGCTACGGCGCCCTTTCCAAATCCGCCAAGCTGGCGCTCGCCATCGCCTCGCGGCTGGCCGGCATTTCCGAGAATACCGGCGAGGGCGGCATGATGGATGCCCAGCGGGCCGAGGCCGATCAGCTCATCTACCAGTGCCTGTCGGGCCGCCTGGGCTGGTCGATCCACGACATGCAGCGCGCTGACGGCCTCGAGATCTATGTCTCCCAAGGCGCCAAGCCGGGGCTGGGCGGCCAGCTCATGGCCAAGAAGGTGACGCCCGAGATCGCCCGCATCCGGGGCATTCCCGAGGGCATCGACCTGCGCTCGCCCTCGCGCCACCCCGACGTCCTGGGGGCCGACGATCTGGTCATCAAGGTCGAGGAGTTCCGCGAGGCCACCGGCTACCGGCTGCCGGTTTCGATCAAGCTGGGCGCCGGCCGGGTGCGCGACGACATCAAGATCGCCTTCAAGGACGGCTTCGATTTCGTCGAGCTCGACGGCCTTCAAGGCTCCACCGGCGCGGCCGGCAACGAGGTCCTGGAATTCGTCGGCATCCCGACGCTGGCGGCCATCCAAGAGGCCGTCGATGCGCTGGACGAGGTGGGCGGGCGCGAGCTTCCACTGGTACTGATGGGCGGCATCAAGGACGGCGTCGACGCCGCCAAGGCCTTGGCATTGGGTGCCCGGGCGGTGGCCGTGGGCACCTCGGCCCTGATCGCCGGCGGCTGCATCGCCTGTCTGCAATGCCACGTCGGCAACTGCGTCGTCGGCATCGCGACGCAGGATCCCGCCCACGTGTCTAACGTCAGCGCCCTTGGGACACATTGAGGTAATTGCGTAACGGAGGATTTCTGGCTCATCGTATTGACCGAAGGGAACGAAGATGAGGCAGAAATCCATGAGCGAGAAAGCTCCGGCCGAGAAGGTGGTCAGGG
>JASLXG010000041.1 GCA_030740435.1 Alphaproteobacteria bacterium
GTATTCGTCTGGTTTGAACCAAGGTCGCGGATTATCTACTCTTTTAACTACTGGCAGGGTAGGGATGTAATCAATTACACCACCCTTCTCTGCTTCCTTCAGCACCTTGCGAACAAGTATCACATATTTTTTGAGAGTGGATTGTGCGAGGTTCCGTTCGTTGTGTAGCTCATCAATAAATTCGTTAATCGTATTGTAGTCAATTTGCTTGATGTGTTTTTTCCCAAGGTAGGGGAGCAAATCGTTTTCTAATTTCAAATCATCTTGGTAGAGCATACCAGCGTCTAACTCACCTCTTCGTATCAGTCGTTTTTGTTGCTCTTGGAATTTTTCTGCGTATGCGGCAAAGGTGTTAGCACCTAACTCCCTATATTCCCTTTTCTCTAAAAGTCGTTCCTCATAGCAATTAATAGCAAATTCCTCCGCATCCGGTATTCGCTCGCATCGTGTTGATTTTTTTACACCAGAGGAAGGACCACCCGGTATATACATTCTCACATACCAGTATTTTGATGCTGGCATACGGAACAATTTAAGGCTTGTGGGAAATCCCCGAATTTGGCGGATTTCAGTAGGAGTGTGTCTAGACCGGGGTGAAGAATGTTTAACCATACCGAATATTAGTTGGTAGGTTGTTGGTAGGTCAAGTTTTTAAAATAATGGTGTAAAAACAGATACTTACGCAGTAATGTGCGGTTTTCGAGACCGCCCCGTTCGACCACTCCGGCACCCCTCCGTCTGGGTCGCGATCGGGCAGGCGATATGTACGGCAAAGGTCGCCGGCTCGCAAGGGACTCGCAAGCCGAGCCGGCGGCCGCGGTCACACGGGGCGTGATCCCAAAGCGGCGGTCGCTTGGCCCCCGTCAAACACAAAGCGGGCAGGGGTCAGGGAGCAGGTTCCGGGTCTTGGATTCCTGCCGACACCGTCAAAGTTCAGGCGAAGGAAACGAAGGCAAAATTCAGTATTTGTCCGCAATACCCGTGTATCGGCGGTGGAGGATGTCTAAGATCGGCTGCGAAGGGAAGGGTATCTGGGAAATGTCGGATGAAAGAATACGCCAACGGCAAGATCACCGCGGAAATCGACGGCCCGGTCACCATCGTCACCATGAACAGGGCCGAAGTCCGTAACGCCCTGGACGATGAATCGGCCCTGGCACTGGGCCTGGCTTTTCGGGAATTCGCGGCCGACCCTGAACAACAGGTCGCCGTGCTGACCGGCGCCGGCGGCGCGTTCTGCGCCGGTGCGGATCTGAAAGCGTTGTCAAAGCGCGAGGTGGGCGTCTACCTGGCCTGGGCCGGCGATGCCGAAGGGCCGACCAACCCGACGCTTGCCAAGCCGGTCATCGCCGCGATCGAAGGACATGCGGTCGCCGGCGGTCTGGGAATCGCCTTATGGTGCGACATCCGCATCATCGATGAAGACAGCGTGTTCGGCGTGTTCTGCCGCCGCTTCGGTGTGCCGATGAGCGATGGCACCACCGTGCGCCTGCCGCGATTGATCGGCATGAGCCGGGCCCTTGATATGATGATCACCGGGCGAGCGGTTAGGGGGCAAGAGGCGATCGAGTGGGGTCTTGCCACCCGCATGGCGGCGAAAGGCGAGACCCTGGAAGCGGCGCTTGAACTGGCCCACGCAGTCGCCAAGTTTCCGCCCCTTGCCATGAAAGGGGACCGCCGATCGGTCTATGAACAGCAGGACTTGGACCTCTACGCCGCCTTGGCCCACGAAAAGGAGCTGGCCCAAGAGGCCAAGCAAAGTGAAGCCAACGCCGGCGCCAGCCGCTTTGCTATTGGTGCCGGCCGGCACGGCGATTTCGAGGTAACCTAAACACCTTGGAAGTCCCGTTCAGGGACCGCCAGCGGCCATTTCGGATACGGCGCGGAATAGTCCAAACAGATTGGCACTTGCGATCTCTCAAGCCATAACCGCCACGGCGCCAGGCGGGGCTGCGAAATCAGCACATTGCTTTTTTCCGCGGGCGGCAGCCGCCCGCAAGCCTCTCGCGGGTCGGCGAAATACGTTGACAGCCGCGCCATCCCGGCTATAGTCCCGCCGTCCCCGCGGACCAGGACTAGACGCGGGGTTTTCGCGTTTTCAAGCCAGGTGGGTTCCATGTACGCGGTCATCAGGACGGGCGGCAAGCAACTTCGGGTCGCCAAGGACGATGTCATCAAGGTCGAGAAGCTGGCCGCCGAAGAAGGCGGCGAGGTGACGCTCGACGACGTGCTGATGCTTGGCGATGGCAGCGACACCACCATCGGCACGCCTGTGGTCGAAGGGGCCACCGTCTCGGCCACCGTGCTGGAGCAGACGCGCGGCGACAAGATCATCGTTTTCAAGAAGAAGCGGCGCAAGAACTACCGCCGCCGCAAGGGCCATCGTCAGGACCTCACCGTGCTGCGCATCGACGCCATCAGCCCGCCGGGCACCAAGAAGACGGCGGCCAAGACGGCGGCCAAGCCCGCCGCGAAAACCGACGCGGCCGAGGAAACGGCGCCCGCGGCGCCCAAGGCCAAGAAAAAAGCGGCAAAGGCCGAAACGGCCGACAAGGCAGACACGGCCAAAGAGGAAAAGGCCAAGGCGCCAGCGAAAAAGAAAGCGGCGAAGGCCGCCGCCAAGGAGTAGCAGGCATGGCACACAAAAAAGCGGGCGGCTCATCACGCAACGGCCGCGACTCCATCGGCCGGCGGCTCGGCATCAAGAAGTATGGCGGCGAGGCGGTGATCCCGGGCAACATCATCATCCGCCAGCGCGGCACGCGCTGGCATCCCGGCCAGAACGTCGGCCTGGGCAGGGACCACACCATCTTCGCCAAGGTCGAGGGCCGCGTCGCCTTCGCCAAGTCGGGCGACCGCACCTTCGTCTCGGTGGAGCCGACGGGGTAGCGGACCGGCGCCATTCCACGCACCAGGGGAATGGCAAGCCATTCCCCTTTTTTGTTGCGGCAGAACGATGAAATTTCTCGACCAGGCCAAGATCTACGTACGCAGCGGCGACGGCGGGGCCGGCTGCGTCAGCTTTCGCCGCGAGAAATACGTCGAGTACGGCGGTCCCGACGGCGGCAACGGCGGCCGCGGCGGCGACATCGTTTGCGAGGCCGTATCGGGCCTCAACACGCTGATCGATTTTCGCTACCGCCAGCACCTCAAGGCGCCCAAAGGGGGCCATGGCCAGGGCCGCGACCGCACCGGCAGGTCGGGCCGCGACGTCCGCATCAAGCTGCCCGCCGGCACCCAGATCTTCGCCGAGGACAACGTCACGCTGCTGGCCGACCTGGCGGCGGTGGGCGACCGCGTGGTGCTGGCCCGGGGCGGCCACGGCGGTCACGGCAACGCGCATTTCAAGAGTTCCACCAACCAGGCGCCCGAGCGTGCCGATACCGGCGAAGAGGGCCAGGAGCACTGGCTCTGGCTCAGGCTCAAGTTGCTTGCCGACGTCGGTCTCGTGGGCCTGCCCAACGCCGGCAAGTCGACCTTGCTGGCGGCCGTCACCGGGGCCCGGCCGAAGATCGCCGACTATCCCTTCACGACGCTTTATCCCCAGTTGGGCGTGGCCTACGTGGGTGGCGAGGAATTCGTCATGGCCGACATTCCCGGCCTCATCGAAGGGGCGCATGAGGGTGCCGGACTGGGGGATCGCTTCCTTGGCCACGTCGAGCGTTGCGGCGCGATATTGCATCTGGTCGACGGCACCGCCGAAGACGTGGCCCAGGCCTGGCGCCTGGTGCGCCACGAGATCGAGTCCTATGGCCACGGCCTGGCCGAGTTGCCCGAATACGTGGCGCTGAACAAATGCGATGCCCTGACCAGCGAGGCGGCGGCCGACAAATCGGCGGCCCTGGCAGCCGCCTGCGCAGCACCTGTGGCGCCGCTTTCCGGGGTCTCCGGCCAGGGCCTCGATGACATGCTCAAGGAGCTGCTGCACCGCGTCGGCGAACAGCGCCAGCAGCAGCAACCCGCGGCGGCGGAGGCGGCGGCGGCGGCAGGCTGGCAACCATGAGCACGCGCTTCAGCCAGGCCCGGCGCATCGTCGTCAAGATCGGCTCGGCCCTGCTGGTCCACGAGGAAAGCGGCACGCTGCGCCGCGCCTGGCTCGAGGCCCTGGCCGAGGATATCGCGCGCTGCCGGGCACGGGGCCAGGAGATCGCCATCGTTTCCTCCGGCGCCATTGCCCTGGGCCGACGCCAACTCGGCCTGGGCGAGGGCACGCTGAAGCTGGAAATCAGCCAGGCCGCGGCGGCGGCCGGCCAGATCCGCCTGGCCCACGCCTTCCAGGAGACGCTGGGCCACCACGGCATAAACTGCGCCCAGGTGCTGGTGACCCGCGCCGACACCGAAAACCGCCGTCGCTACCTCAACGCCCGCAACACGCTTTCGAGCCTCTTGCGGCTGGACGCCATACCGGTGATCAACGAGAACGACACCGTGGCCACCGACGAGATCCGCTTCGGCGACAACGATCGCCTGGCCGGCCGCGTGGCCCAGATGATCAGCGCCGACTGCCTGTTGCTGCTCTCCGACATCGAGGGATTCCACTCGGCCGACCCCAAGCGCCAGGCCGGCGCCCGGCTGCTCCCCGAGATCCGCGAAATCACGCCCGAGATCGAGGCCATGGCCGGCAGCCAGGCCGGGCTCATGGGCTCGGGCGGCATGATGACGAAACTCGACGCGGCGCGCATCGCCCTGGCCGCCGGCTGCCACATGGCGATCAGCGACGGCACGGTGCTGCACCCCCTGGCAGCCCTCGAAAAGGGCGCCGCCTGCAGCTGGTTCGTGCCCCAGGCCAATCCCGCCACGGCGCGCAAGCAGTGGATCGGCGGCAGCCTGAGCCCGGCCGGAACGCTGGTGCTGGACGCCGGCGCGGCGCGTGCGCTGAAATCGGGCAAGAGCCTCTTGCCGGCCGGTGTTGTGGCCGTCGAGGGCAGCTTCGAACGTGGCGACGCGGTGCTCGTCAAGGACCCCGAAGGCTTCGAGTTGGGCCGGGGCCTGAGCGCCTATTCGGCGGAACACGCGCGCCTCATCATGGGCCACAAAAGCCGTGAAATCGAAAATCTGCTGGGCTACCGTGGCCGCGACGAAATGATCCACAGGGACGATCTGGCGCTACACCGCAGCGCCGGGCGGGAGGAGAAATCATGAGCCTTGCCGAAGACACCAGGGTTACCGGCGACCAGGATTCTCTCGATCCCGAGGCTTTGATCGCCAAACTGGGCCGGGCCGCACGGGCAGCCGGGGCCGAACTCGCCAACGCTCCCACGGAACAGAAAAACCGGGCGCTCGAATCCAGCGCAGCGCATCTGCGCGCCTCGCGGGACGAGATCTTGGCAGCCAACGGCCTGGACATGGAAAAGGGCCGCGAAGGCGGCCTCGACGTCGCCAGGCTCGACCGCCTGGCGCTCGACGGGGAACGCCTCGAGGGCATCGCCGGGGGACTGGAGGACATCGCCGGGCTCGATGATCCGGTGGGCGCCGTGATAGCCCAGTGGCAACGCCCCAACGGACTCGACATATCCCGCGTGGCCGTGCCGCTAGGCGTCATCGGCATCATCTACGAATCGCGGCCCAACGTCACCGCCGACGCCGGCGCCCTGGCGCTCAAGGCCGGCAACGCCTGCATCCTGCGCGGCGGCTCCGAGAGCTTCCATTCCAGCCGCGCCATCTTCGCCAGCCTGCAGGCCGGGCTGGCCGAAGCCGAACTGCCGGCCGGCGCCATCCAGCTTGTGCCCACCCGCGACCGCGCCGCCGTCGGCGCCATGCTGCGGGCGCATCAGCTGATCGACATCATCGTGCCCCGGGGCGGCCGTTCGCTGATCGAACGCGTGATGGCCGAGACCCGCATCCCGGTGATCGCCCACCTCGATGGCAACTGCCACGTCTACGTCCACGCCTCGGCCGAGCTCGAGATGGCACGCCGGATCGTGCTCAACGCCAAGATGCGCCGCACCGGTGTCTGCGGCGCCGCCGAGACGCTCTTGATCGACCGGGCCGTGGCGGCCAGCCACCTGGGCACCATCGTCGACGATTTGGCCCAGGCCGGCTGCCAGGTGCGCGGCGACGCCGAGGCCCGGGCCGCCGACGGCCGCATCGTTGCTGCCGAGGAGAGCGACTGGGATACCGAATTCCTCGATGCCATCATCGCCGTGAAGGTGGTGTCGGGCGTCGACGAGGCGGTGGCCCACATCGCCCGCCATGGCTCGCACCACACCGAGAGCATCGTTGCCGAGGACGCCCGGGCGGCGGAACGCTTCCTCTCCCGCGTCGACAGCGCCATCGTCATGCACAACGCCTCGACCCAGTACGCCGACGGCGGCGAGTTCGGCATGGGGGCCGAGATCGGCATCTCGACCGGGCGCCTGCACGCCCGCGGACCCGTGGGCGTCGAGCAACTGACGACCTTCAAATACCTCGTCCGCGGCAGCGGCCAAATCCGGCCCTGAGGCTTGGTGCGAAAAAAAACGCCACTCGCTGGCCAGGGCTTGGCTGTTGGGCTGTTGGGGGGCTCGTTCAATCCGGCCCACGCCGGGCACCGGCGCATCAGCGAACTGGCGCTCAAGAGGCTGGGGCTGGATGCCGTCTGGTGGCTGGTGTCGCCGCAGAACCCGCTCAAGCCCGCCACCGGCATGGCACCCTTTGCCGCACGCCTGGCCGGCGCCAGGGCCTTGGCCCGGCATCCCCGCATCCGGGTCAGCGATATCGAGGCAGGGCTGGGCACGCGCTACAGCGTCGATACCATCAGGCGCTTGCAGGCCCGCCACCGGCGCTGTCGCTTCGTCTGGATCATGGGCGCCGACAACTTCATCCAGTTGCCCACCTGGCGGCACTGGACGGGTTTCTTTGAACGCGTCCCCGTTGCGGTTTTCGATCGGCCCTCGTATTCTCACCAGGCACTGGCGGGCTGCGCGGCAAAGCGCTATGCCCGATTTCGCATCGCCATGAGCGAGGGCCACGCGCTGCCACAACTCGAACCCCCGGCCTGGATCTTTTTATGGGCCGCCCATTCCGGCCTCTCGGCGACCGCGCTGAGGGCTGCCGGCGAGACCGAACCCCCCATCTGACGTGCGCCGCGCAACCCCGCGCGAAAAAGGAGCTTACGACCATAGCCAAACGCCAGAAATCTCCGCCGCCACCGACCGCGCCGCTGGCGCTGGTCGAGGCTTCGCTGGACGACGACAAGGGGATCGACGTCGTCGTCATCGACCTGCAAGGCAAGACCAGCATTGCCGACCACATGGTGGTGGCCAGTGGTCGCTCGCAGCGTCACGTCAGCGCCATGGCCCAGCACCTCATCCACGAGCTCAAGCAGGCCGGCCACAGACCGCTCGGCATCGAGGGCCAGACCCAGGGGGACTGGGTGCTGATCGATGTCGGCGATGTCATCGTCCACCTCTTCCGGCCCGAGGTCCGCGACTTCTACAATCTGGAAAAGATGTGGTCGGTGGAAATGCCGGAACTCATCGCCGGGTAATCACTTGCGCTTGGTCATCGCCGCCGTCGGACGCAGCCGCCGCGATGCCGCGCGCCAGCTTTATGACGACTATGCCGGGCGCCTGCCCTGGCCGCTGGAGCTGCGTGAGGTCGAGGAACGTAAACCCCTGCCGAGCGCCAAGCGCATCGAGCGCGAAGCCGAGAAGCTGCTGGCGGCGCTGCCCCCGGGCGCCACCTTGGTGGCGCTGGACGGTGGCGGCCGACAGCTTTCCAGCACCGCCTTCGCCAAGGCGCTGGGAAATTGGCGCGATTCCGGGGTGCGCCATCTCGGCTTCGTCATCGGCGGCGCCGACGGCCTCGACCAGGCGCTGATCGGGCGGGCCGAACTGGTGCTGTCGCTGGGCCCCATGACCTGGCCCCACCTGCTGGTCCGGGCCCTGCTGGCGGAACAGCTCTACCGCGCCTCGGCCATTCTGGCCGGACACCCCTACCACCGGGAATGAGGGGAATCTCGCTTCGCCATGGGTTTGTTTTTTTCCCTCCCCCTTGAGGGGGAAGGGTAGGGGTGGGGGTGCTTGGTTTCGCCTTTTTTCCAGCCCTCCCGGCGACCAACGCACCACAGCCTCTCGAAGAATAATCTCTCGCCGCTGGGCAGACCGAAAGCAATACTTCCGGTCTGCCTAGCGGCGAGCGCGCTTCCTTGCCATGCCCGAGCCCCTTGCCGCTAAGCCATTGAATACTATAGTTCTACGCCAACCATGAGCGCCCACCAGCAATCCCGCCCCGTCGTGCTGTGCATTCTCGACGGCTGGGGCCAGCGGCCGCCGGCCGCCGACAACGCCATCGCCCTGGCCGCCACGCCGGTCTGGGACCGTCTGTTGGCCGCTTGCCCGCACGGCCTGCTCGAGACCTCGGGCCGCGCCGTCGGCCTGCCCCAGGGCCAGATGGGCAATTCCGAGGTCGGCCACATGAACATCGGCGCCGGCCGCGTCGTGTTGCAGGATCTGCCGCGCATCGATGGTGCCATCGCCGACGGCTCGCTGGCCGCCAATCGGACGCTCGGGGAGTTCATCGCGGCGCTCGAGGCCTCGGGCGGGCGCTGCCACCTGTGCGGCCTGTTGTCGCCGGGTGGCGTGCATTCGCACCAGGACCACATGGTGGCCCTGGCCGGGCTGCTGAGCCGGGCCGGCGTGGCTGTCGCGGTGCATGCCTTCCTCGATGGCCGCGACACGCCGCCGCGAAGTGCGGCCGGTTATTTGGCCGAGTTCACCGACGCCGTCGCCGGGCTTCCCGGGGTGGCCCTGGCCAGCCTCTGCGGCCGCTACTACACCATGGACCGCGACCAGCGCTGGCAGCGCCTGGAAAAGGCCCATGCCCTGCTGCTGAACGGTGATGGCGAGCCGGCGGCCGACGCCGCCGCCGCCATCGCCGCCGCTTATGCCGCGGGCCAGAGCGATGAATTCGTGACGCCCAGGCCGCTGGGTGGCTTTAGCGGCATGCGCGACGGCGACGGCGTCCTGGCGGCCAACTTCCGGGCCGACCGCATGCGCCAGATCATGGCGGCGCTGGTTGATCCCGATTTCGCCGGCTTTGCCCGGCCCGCCACCGTCTCCCTAGCCGCCGCCGCCGGCATGAGCGAATACGCCGCCGACCTGGAGCCCTACCTGGCCACCATCATGGCGCCGCTGACGATCGGCAACACCCTGGGCCAGGTGGTGGCCGAGGCCGGCCTCAGGCAGCTGCGCATCGCCGAGACCGAGAAATACGCCCACGTCACCTTTTTCCTCAACGGCGGCCGCGAGGCGGCCTATGCCGGCGAGGAACGCCTGCTCGAGCCTTCACCCAAGGTGGCCACCTACGACCTGCAGCCCGAGATGTCGGCCCCGGCGCTGACGGAAAACCTGGTGGCGGCGATCGAAGGCGGCGACTTCGACCTCATCGTCGCCAACTACGCCAACGGCGACATGGTCGGCCACACCGGAAACCTCGCCGCCGCCATGGCTGCCGCCGAGTGCCTCGACGCCTGCCTGGGCCGGCTGGTCGAGGCCATTAGCCGGGCCGGCGGCCGGCTGTTGATCTCCGCCGATCACGGCAACGCGGAGAAGATGGGCAATAGTGAGCAGCCCTTTACCGCCCACACCTCGGGCCCGGTGGCCGCCATCCTGGTCAACCCGCCGGCCGCTGTGGCCGGTCTGCATGACGGCTGCCTGGCCGACCTGGCACCGACCGTGCTGGCCCTGATGGGCCTGGCCCAGCCGGCTGAAATGACGGGCAGCTCGCTGCTGCGTAGCGCGCGGGCGGGATAGAACCATGTGCCGCGCCGGCCTTTGCTCGCTGCTGCTGCTGCTTCTGCTGCTGCCGCCCTTGGCCGCCGCCCAGACGCTTTCCCAGACCACCAGCCAGCGCCTGGAGCGTATCGAGCGGGAAATCGATGCCGGGCGGCATCGCAAGCAGAATCTGGAAAAGGAAGCCTCCCGGCTGGGCCGCGATTTGCGCTCCATGAAACGGGGACTGGTCGGTGCCGCCGCCGCGGTGCAACGCCAGGAAGCCATCATCAGCTCGCTGGAACGGCGGCTGGGCGTCCTGAAGGCCGAGGAAAGAGCCAAGATGGCCGACCTCGCGTCGCGCCGCAAGGCGCTGGGCGAGATGCTGGGGGCGCTGGTACGGCTGCGCCGGCGGCCCGCCGAAGCCCTGATCGCCAGCCCCGCGGCACCCAACGACACGGTGCGCCTTTCCCTGGTCCTGGCCACCTTGATCCCCGAGATCGAAAGCCGTGCTGGCGCTTTGCGCTCCGAGCTCGAGGCGTTGCGGCGGCTGCGCCGCGAAATGGCCGGCAAGCGGGCTCGGCTGAGCCACGCCACCGGAGGCCTGGGCAAGGAACGCCGGGCGCTGGACCGGTTGTTGCAAAGGGTGGCCAAACGCCACCAGCGCACCGTCATCGAGACCCGGCGGGAAAGCCGCCGTTTGGCCGACATGGCGTCGCGAGCCCAGGACCTGAGGGCTCTGGTGCACCGGCTGGAGGCCGAGGAACGAAAGCAAGGCAGCGGCGCCACGCCCTTTCCGGCACTGCGCTTTTCCCAGGTCGAAGGCCGCCTGCCGCTGCCCGCCCGCGGCCGTCTGGTGGGGTTTTTCGGCGAAAAAGGAGCGGTCGGCACGGTCAAGGGCATTACCCTCGAGACGCTGCCCTATGCCCAGGTGGTTGCGCCCCATGACGGTAAGGTGGTTTATTCGGGGCCCTTCCGCTCCTATGGCCAACTCTTGATCCTATCTCACGGCGAGGGATATCATACCCTGATTGCGGGGATGTCCCGCATCGACAGTGCCGTCGGACAGTGGCTGTTGGCTGGGGAACCGGTCGGCCGCATGGGGCGAGGGGACGGCGGGAAGCCAAATCTTTACGTAGAGTTGCGTCGCAACGGGGAGCCCATAAATCCGCTTCCCTGGTTGGCGGCCAGCGAGAGGAAAGCCAGCGGATGATACGCAAAATCGCCATCGCTTGTGTCACCGGCGTCGCCCTGTTGGCCGGGCCGGCCAGCGTCCAGGGAGCCAGTTCGGAAACCTATCGCCAGCTCAACCTCTTTGGCGACGTCTTCGAGCGCGTGCGCGCCGACTACGTCGAGGAGGTCAGCGACGAACAGCTCATCGAAGCCGCCATCAACGGCATGCTGTCCTTCCTCGATCCCCATTCGAGTTTTCTCAACGCCAAGAACTACCGCGACATGCAGGTGCAGACGCGCGGCGAGTTCGGTGGCTTGGGCATCGAGGTGACGATGGAGAACGGCCTCGTCAAGGTGGTCTCGCCGATCGACGACACCCCGGCCTTCCGGGCCGGCATCAAGGCCGGCGACCTGGTCACCCACATCGACGGCGACCAGGTCATGGGCCTGACTCTGGCCCAGGCGGTCGAGAAGATGCGCGGCCCCGTCAATACCTCGATCACGCTGTCGATCTCGCGCGGCGGCCACGATGCGCCCTTCGACATCTCCATCACCCGGGCCATCATCAAGATCCGCTCGGTGCGTATGCGCCGCGAGGGCAACGTCGCCTACATCCGCATCACCTCGTTCACCGAGCAGACCAAAACCGGCCTGCGCAGCGGCTTGAAGAAGCTGCGCGCCGAGATCGGCAAGGATTTCTCGGGCGTCGTGCTGGATCTGCGCAACAACCCGGGCGGCCTTTTGGAACAGGCCATCAACGTCTCCAGCGCCTTCCTCGAAAAGGGCGAGGTGGTGTCGACGCGGGGCCGTCATGCCGACCAGGTGCAGCGCTACACCTCGCGCGGCGGCGACCTGGCCGAGGGCAAACCGGTGGTGGTGATGATCAACGGCGGTTCGGCCTCGGCCTCGGAAATCGTGGCCGGCGCGCTGCAGGACCACAACCGCGGCATCATCATGGGCACCAAGTCCTTCGGTAAGGGCTCGGTGCAGACCATCATCCCGCTCAAGGGCCGGGGTGCCATGAGGCTGACGACGTCGCGCTACTATACGCCGGCCGGCCGCTCCATCCAGGGCACCGGCATCACCCCCGACATCAACGTGCCGCAATCCAAGGTCGAACCCATCAAGGCCCAACCCCGGCGCAGCGAGGCCAGTTTGCCCAACGCCCTGAAAAACGAAAACGGCGAGGGCAAGAAGCCGGCGGCAAAGGACGCCGCCAAAAAGAAGGCGGTCACCGATTACCAATTGGTTCGGGCGCTGGATCTGTTGCGCGGCCTCAACCTCTACGGCAAAAGATTCACAAACTAGGATCAGGGCGCCAAGCGGTGCGGCGCCCGCCGGCAACGAACCGTGGCAAAACAACCTCGTAGCGAGCCTGACGAATTCGACGCGGACGACGACGAGTCGGCGCTCGATAACGATCCCGACGAAGACGACGGCGGCGGCGACGGCGACGATGGTAGCGGCGAGGACCGCGACGACGATTTCGCCGATCTCGACGACGACAGTGACGAGGGCGGTGGCGGCGGTAGCGGCGAAGACGATGGCGACGACGATGATGACGACTTCGGCGACTTCGACCTCAGCGCCTTCGACGACGACGATGGCGACGATTATGACGATGACGATGACGACGGTGGCCGGCCGATCTGGCTTAACCCCCTGGCCATCGTTTCCTTTTCCCTGCTCACCCTCGTGGGCGCCCTGATCGGCTGGCTCTGGTTCTCCTTCGACGAGGCGAGCTACCAGGAATCGATCCGCCTCGATGTGGTCGAAAGCCAGATGCCGCCGGCGCCGCGGCGGCCGCCGCCCCCGGCCGTGCAGCCCAGACGGGAAGCCACAGGGGACGGAACAGGGGGCGAAACAGGGGGCGAAAACCAGGCCGCGGCCAGGCGGCCGCCGGCGGCAAGCGGGGAAAAACCGCGGTCGGCCCGGGACAACGCGGAGGCCGAAGCCGCTGCCGCCGAGAAAGCGGCCGCCGCCGCCCTCGCCCGATCGAACACCAGCGACGTACCCAGCGCCAGCCCCCTGCCGCCACCGCCGCCCGAAGAAAAACCCCTGGCCCTGGCGGCCACCGACCCGGCGCTGATCAGCGAAAGCCTCGAGGGGCCGTTGCCGGTGATCGCACCGGACGGCCGCCAGGCCTGGCAGGTTTACGCCCGCCCCTACACCCCACCGGCCCCCGAGACGCCGCGCATCGCCATCGTCATCGTCGGCCTGGGCCTCAGCCGAACGGCCACGGCTGCGGCCATCCAGGGGCTGCCCGGCACCGTCACCCTGGCCTTCGCGCCCTATGCCCGGGAACTGGAGGATTGGATCGCCAAGGCCCGCGCCGCCGGCCACGAGGTGGTGCTGGAATTGCCCATGGAGCCCTTCGACTATCCGCGCAACGACCCCGGCCCCCACACCTTGCTGACCACAGCCAGCGCCGAGGAAAACCTGGGCCGGCTGGAGTGGCTGCTGAGCCGCTTCACCGGCTATATCGGCGTCACCAACACCATGGGCGGCAAATTCACGGCCGCCGAGGCACACATGCGGCCGGTGCTGCAATCACTCAAGGAGCGAGGCCTGCTGTACCTCGACAGCCGGGCCAGCCAAAAGAGCGTAGCGGCGAAGCTGGCGGCCGAGATCGACATGCCGCGAGCCGTCAACAACCGCTTCCTGGATTCCGTCGCCTCGCGCCTGGCCATCGATGCCCGGCTGCTGGAATTGGAGCGTATCGCGCTGACCACCGGTGCCGCCGTGGGCATCGGCTTTCCCTATCCCGTAACGCTGGAACGCATCGCCAGCTGGCACAAGGATTTGCACAAGAAGGGCATCGTGATGGCACCCTTGGCGGCATTGTCGGGCCAGCAGGCAATCAACTGAAGATGCCGGCGGCGGAGCTTCCCTACCGCCCCTGCGTCGGCATCATGCTGGTCAACCGCCGCGGCCTGGTCTTTGTCGGCCAGCGCCGCCACATGACCACGCCGGCCTGGCAGATGCCCCAGGGCGGCATCGACCCGGGCGAGAGCCCGGCTGATGCGGCCCGGCGTGAGCTCAGGGAAGAGACCGGCGCCGAGCACGCCGAAATCCTGGCCGAGAGCCGGCAGTGGCACAGCTACGACCTGCCCCAGCCGCTGATCGGCAAGGTCTGGGGCGGCGCCTTTCGCGGCCAGACCCAGAAATGGTTTTTGCTGCTCTTTCAGGGTGCCGACAGCGACTTCGAGCTGGGCGGCGAAGAGGGCGAGTTCGCCAGTTGGCGCTGGCTCGATCCGGCCCAATTGACGCAAATGATCGTGCCCTTCAAGCGCCCCATCTACCAGGCCGTACTGGCGGAGTTCAAGCCGTTGATCGACACCTTGGTGAAAGGCTAAATCGCCTCCACCCGCACCTTGTCGCCGGCCTGGGCGGCGGCCAAAACCCGCACGTCGTCATCGGCTCGGGCCCAGATGTTGGTCGGCGCCGCCAAGCGGATCTCGTCACCGCGCGAGATCGGGGTCGGACCGAAGCCGATGGCGATGGCGTCGCCCTCGACCCAAAAGGCCAACTCGCCCGCCTCCACCACGTCGCGGGCATCGGCCTCGCGGCTGAGCGAGACGGGGGTCGAGAAATAAACCTCCTCGCCCCAGGTTTGGGCGCTGGAATCTATTGGCAGGGCCTGCCAAATGGCGTCGGCGGTCGGGGTCTCCAGGAGATTCGCCCGTATTTCCACCTCTCCCACGCATATTTTGATACTTCGCACCACCTCTCTCCCGAAAAATTATGTGATTCCCGACATTGGCAATGTCGCTCGAAGGCCGATAGATTACCCCCGGAAAGCGATGAATGGCGCGATGAAAAGTATCGTTCTGGCGGCAACCCTGATGCTCGCCCTGGCCCTGCCGGCCCGGGCCGACATCTATGACGCCCTGGCCGCCTATGAAGCGGCCGACTTCGAGGCCGCGCGCAAGGCGCTGCTGCCGGTGGCCAAGAAGGGCGACGCCCGGGCCCAGCACCTGCTGGCGAGAATGTACCTGCGTGGCGCCGGCGTGCCCCGCAACCATTCACAGGCCTATCAATGGCTGATCAAGGCGGCCAAAAAGGGCGATGCCCGGGCGCAAACAGCGCTGGCGGCGCTTTTCGAGGCCGGCCACGGTGTGCCGCAGGAATTCAGCGATGCCGCCAAGTGGTACCGCCGGGCCGCCAAACAGGGCCACCACAAGGCCCAGGCGGCGTTGGGCCGGCTCTACATCAACGGCCTCGGCCTCAAGCGCGACTACGTCAGCGGCCATGCCTGGCTGTCGGCCGCGGAAAAGGGCCTAAGCGGTCCCGATCTGGCCGAAGTCCAGGCCAATATCAAGCTGGCGGTCTCGGAGATGACGCTCGGCGATCTGGGGCGGGGCGAGGCGCTGGCCGTGGAGATCATGGCCCGCACCCGGCCCGGCGCCGGCCAGGCCAAACCGGACGGGGATGACGGCAAAACGGCAAGGGACGAGAGCACAAGCCTGGCCGCCGCCCTGCTCTTGCCCAAGTACGCCATGTTCAACCGGCGTGCCGAGGTGGCTTACGAAAGTTCGCTGCTGGCGGCGGAAAAGGGTGAGGCCGATGCCCAATACACCCAGGGGCTGATCCTCGAGCTCGGCGCCGGACGACCCGGCGACGCCGTGGCCGCCTTGCGGTGGTACGGCCGCGCCGCCAAGCAGGGCCACGCCAAGGCTGCCTTTGCCGCCGCCCGGCTGTGTCTTCACGGCGCCCTCGAGTGCCAGCAGAAGCGCACTCTCGGGGCGGTGCGCCGGGCCGCCAAGCTGGGCCACCCCTGGGCCCAGGCGCTGATTGGCGAATCCCTCATGTTGGGGCGCCGTGGCGCCGGCCAGGACGTCATCACGGGTTATCTCTGGCTCAGCCGGGCACTGGCCCAGGATCCCCGCTTCGCGGCCCAAAGGGCCAAGCTGGCCGGCAAGCACATGAAGACGAAGGAAGTGGTGGCCGCCGAGGCCCTGCTGCTGGTCCAGCTCAGCGAACCGGAACAGCAGGCGGCAAAGGCCGGGGCCGCGCTGGCCAAGAAAAAATACAAGACGGCCCTGAAACACTTCAAGGCCGCCGCCGAGGCCGGCCACCTGCCCGCGCAACACCAACTGAGCCGCCTCTACGCCAAGGGCCGCGGCGCCAAAAGGAACGCCAAGCAAGCCGCCGAGTGGACCTCCAAGGCGGCCCAGGCCGGACATACGCTGGCCCAGTTCGAGATGGGCAAGACGCTGCGCCAGGCCCGCAGCAAGTATAGCGGCGAGAAAAAGGAAAAGGCGGCGGCCAAAAAGAAACGCCTGCGGGAGCTTGGCGACCAGCATGCCGCCGGCCGCCAGTGGCTGCTCAAGGCGGCGGAGGCCGGCTTGCGCCCGGCCCAGGCCGAACTCGCCGACATGTTGCTCGAGGGCGAGGGATTTGCTGCCGACCCGGTGCTGGCCTACATGTGGTTGGCCATCGAAGGCCGCGGCGGGCTGGGGCGCGGCACCCAGGTCAAAGCCCTGGCGGCCAAGATGCGGCCGCAGCAAATAGCCCTGGCGGAAAAGCTGGCCGGCGACTGGTTGCCCTTGCCGCCGGGCTCGCCGCTCGAGACCAGGGTCAAGGCCGCGGCCGCCGAGGCCAGCCGCATTCCCGAACAGTACCAGGCCCTGGCCCAGCGCGGCGAGCTGGCTTTCCGGGCCTCGCTGCCGCTGGCCGAGGAGGGCAACGCCCAGGCCCAGTTCACCTTGGGCCAGATCTACCAGCGCGGGGCAGGCCGCAAACGGGACCTCAAAGGGGCCCTGCATTGGTACCGCCAGGCCGCCGGCCAGGGCCATGTCGACGCCACTTTCGCCGCCATTTCGCTGTGCCTGTCGGCCGACATCCGCTGCCCGGCCAAGGATCGGGCCGCCTGGACCAGGAGCGCCGCCGAGAAGGGCCACGGCGAGGCCCAGGTGCTGCTCGGCCAGCAACTGATGCAGGGCAGCAAAGGGGTAAAGAAGGACGTCGTCGAGGGCTACGTTTGGCTGACCAAAGCCGCGGCAACGATCAGCGGCTATGCCGACTTCCGCGTCAAACTGGCCGAGAGACACATGTCGGATAGCGAGATCGAGGCGGCCGAAAAGCTGCTGGCCGAACGCCTGGGCGATGCCGAGCGTGCCGCCGCGGCCGGCGCCTTCGCCTATCAGGCCCAGGATTACGGCGCCGCGCTGGGGCAATACGCCAAGGCCGCCGAGGCCGGCCACCTGGAGGCCCAGTACATGCTCGGAAGCATGCTGCTCGGCGGCCAGGGCGGTGCCCGCAACGTCGCCCTGGCCAGCGAGTGGCTGAACAAAGCGGCCGAGGGCGATCACGCCCTGGCCCAGGTCATGCTGGGCAACCTGCTCGATCGCGGCCGCGGTGCGGCGCCCGACCCGGTAGCGGCCCGCAACTGGTACCGCGAAGCCGCCGAGGCCGATCAGGGCGGCGGCCAGGCCAATCTGGCCGGCATGCTGGCCCGCGGCCGCGGCGGCCCCAAGGACCCGGTGCTGGCCTTCATGTGGTACCTCATCGAGGATCGCAGCCAGCGCACGACATTGTCGGGCGAGCGCAAAAGCAAACTCGCCGAGAGCATGACGCCGAAACAGATCATGGTGGCTGAAACCCTGGCCAAAGGCTGGATCCCGGTTCGGCTGCACTGGCGCTAGCGGCATGTCGGGATCGAACCCCACCAAAACCCGCAACATCCTGTTCATCATGTGCGACCAGTTGCGCGCCGATCATCTCTCGTGCCTGGGCCACCCCAGCCTGCAAACGCCGCACATCGACGCCCTGGCGGCCAGGGGCGTTAATTTCGAGCGCGCCTATGTGCAATCGGGCGTCTGCGGCCCCTCGCGCATGTCCTTCTATACCGGGCGCTACATGTACAGCCACGGCGCTACCTGGAACGGCGTGCCGCTGTCGGCCCGCGAGAAGACGCTGGGGGACTATCTGCGGCCTGCCGGAATACGCACGGCCCTGGTGGGCAAGACCCACGTCATCGGCGACGAAGCGGCGCTGGAGCGTTTCGGCATCGAGGCCGAATCCGAACGCGCACTGTTGTTGCGCCAGGGCGGCTTCGAGCCCGTCAACCGCCACGAAGGCCACGCGGCACCACCGCCCCAGGCCGCCTACCAGGCCTACCTCAAGGCCCAGGGCTACGACTGCGACGATCCCTGGAGCGATTACGTCTGCGCCGCGGAAGGCCCTGATGGCGAGCTCTGTTCGGGCTGGCGGATGCGCCACGCCGGCCTCGCGGCCCGGGTCGCCGAGCGCCATTCGGAGACCGCCTACTCGACCGACCAGGCCATCCAGTTCATCAGCGACCAGGGCGAGGCACCCTGGCTTCTGCACCTGAGCTACATCAAGCCCCACTGGCCCTACCTGGCACCGGCGCCCTACCACGACATGTTCGGCCCCGAAGACTGCACCCCGGTGCTGCGCAACCAGTCCGAGCGCGACCATCCCCATCCGGTCACGGCCGCCTACTTCGGCCACCCCGAATGCCAAAGCTTCGCCCGCGACGAGGTCATCGCTACCGTCAAGCCGACCTACATGGGCCTGGTCAAGCAGCTCGACGACCATATCGGCCGGCTGATGGCGGCACTGGAGGCACAAGGCCGCCTCGACGACACGCTGATCGTCTTCACCTCCGACCACGGCGATTACCTGGGCGATCATTGGCTTGGCGAAAAGGAGCTCTTCTATGAGCCCTCGATCCGCATCCCGCTGATCATCTCCGACCCGGAGGCGCCGGCAAGCCGGCGGGGCGTGCGCGAGCAACGCCTGGTCGAATCGATCGATCTGGTGCCCACGTTCCTGGAGGCGCTGGGTGTTGAAGCGCCGTCGCACTTGCTCGAGGGCCGCTCGCTCGTGCCGCTGTTGCGGGGCGGCGCGACATCGCCTTGGCGCGAGGCCGTCTTCTGCGAACTCGACTACGCCTTCCGTGGCGCCCGCCTGACGCTGGGGCGCGAGGTCGACGAATGCCGCGGCTTCATGGTGCGCGACGAACGCTGGAAGTACGTCCACTGGCAGGGCTACGGGCCGCAGCTATACGACCTCGAAAACGATCCGGACGAATTCGTCGACTTGGGCCACGATCCGGCCCGCGCCGCCGTGCGCTCCGAAATGCGCGATCGCCTGTTCGAATGGTTGGCCAGCCGCAAGCTGCGCACCACCCTCGACGACGCCAGCATCGAAGAGCGCACCGCGAGTCACGAAAAGCGCGGCATCTATATCGGGATTTGGTAGGTCGGCGGCAGGCGAAACACAAAAAAAACACCCCCCCACCCCAACCCTCCCCCACAAGGGGGGAGGGAGCAACTTACTGTTATTATTGATTTTTTCCCTCCCCCTTTGATGGGGGAGGGATAGGGAGGGGGTGTTTTTTTGTTGTCCAGGCAGCCCTACGAAACCGCCTTCAGCATTTCACGAAGGAGTGAGAGTTTCTGGTTGGCCTTGTGTTTGGCCTCGTCACCTTCCGCGTCTTCCAGGTCTTCCTCGGCGTTCTTGATGCGCTGCTCCAGGTCGGCCCGGTCCATCTCGGCCACCGCTATCGCCTCTTCGGCCAACACCGTGCAGCTTTCGGGGTGGACCTCGGCGAAGCCACCGGCGACGAAATAGCGCTCGATGTCAGCGCCCTCGTCGTGCATCTCGACGACGCCCGGCCTGAGCGACGAAACCAGGGGCTGGTGGCCAACCAAAACACCGAAATCGCCTTCGCTGCCCGGCACCACGACCATGTCGAAATCGGCCGAGACCAGCAGTTGCTCGGGCGCCACCAGCTCGAAGCTGATCTTTTCCGCCATTTTCGCGCCCCCTGCCCGCTTCCCTAGGCGGCCTCGGCCGCCATCTGTTTGGCCTTCTCGATGACCTCGTCGATACCGCCAACCATGTAGAAGGCGGCCTCGGGCAGGTCGTCGTGCTGGCCCTCGATGATCTCCTTGAAGCCGCGGATGGTCTCCTCGATGGAAACCAGCACGCCGGCCGTGCCGGTGAAGACCTCGGCGACGTGGAAGGGCTGGCTGAGGAAGCGCTGGATCTTGCGCGCCCGGGCCACGGTCAACTTGTCGTCTTCCGAGAGCTCGTCCATGCCCAGGATGGCGATGATGTCCTGCAGCGATTTGTAGGTCTGCAGCACGCGTTGCACCTCGCGGGCGATCTCGTAATGCTGCTCGCCGACGATGCGGGGATCGAGGATGCGCGAGGTACTGTCCAGGGGATCGACGGCCGGGTAGATGCCGAGCTCGGCGATCTGGCGGCTCAGCACCGTGGTGGCGTCGAGATGGGCGAACGAGGCCGCGGGAGCCGGATCGGTCAAATCGTCGGCCGGCACGTAGATGGCCTGCACCGAGGTGATCGAGCCCTTGTCGGTGGACGTGATGCGTTCCTGCAGCGTGCCCATGTCGGTGCCCAGCGTGGGCTGGTAGCCCACCGCCGAGGGGATGCGGCCCAACAGCGCCGAGACCTCGGAACCGGCCTGGGTGAAACGGAAGATGTTGTCGATGAACAGCAGCACGTCCTGGCCTTCCTCGTCGCGGAAGTATTCCGCCACGGTCAGGCCCGAGAGGCCGACCCGGGCGCGGGCGCCGGGCGGCTCGTTCATCTGGCCGTAGACCAGGGCGCACTTCGAGCCTTCCTCGTCGAGCTTGATGACGCCCGATTCGATCATCTCGTGGTAGAGGTCGTTGCCCTCGCGGGTGCGCTCGCCGACGCCGGCGAAGACGGAATAGCCGCCGTGCCCCTTGGCGATGTTGTTGATCAGCTCCATGATGATGACGGTCTTGCCCACGCCGGCGCCGCCAAAGAGGCCGACCTTGCCACCCTTGGCGTAGGGTGCCAGCAAATCGACCACCTTGATGCCGGTGATCAGGATCTCGGTCTCGGTCGACTGATTGACGAATTCGGGCGCCGGGCGGTGGATGGGCAGCTCCTGGGTGTGGCCGATGGGGCCGCGCTCGTCGATCGGCTCGCCGACCACGTTGATCATGCGGCCCAGCGTCTCGGGGCCCACGGGCACCGTGATGGGGCCGCCGGAATCGCTGACCTCGAGGCCCCGCACCAGGCCTTCGGTGGAATCCATGGCGATGGTGCGCACCGTCGATTCGCCCAGGTGCTGCGCCACCTCCAGCACCAGGCGTTGGCCGTCATTTTCGGTGTGCAAGGCGTTGAGGATGGGCGGCAGATTTCCCTCGTCGAATTGGACGTCGACAACGGCACCGATAACCTGGGTTACCTTGCCGACAACGTTGCTCTGCTGGCTCATCGAACTCTCCATCTAAAGGGCCTCGGCACCCGAAATGATCTCGATCAGTTCCTTGGTGATCTGAGCCTGCCGGGTGCGGTTGTAGTTAAGCGTCAGCCGGTCGATCATGTCGCCGGCGTTGCGCGTGGCGCTGTCCATCGCCGTCATGCGGGCGCCCTGCTCGCTGGCGGCGTTCTCCAGCAGCGAATGGTAAACCTGGATGGCCAGGTTGCTGGGCAAAAGCTCGGCCAGGATGTCGGCCTCGTCGGGCTCGAACTCGGTCAGCGCCGGGGCACGGCCGCTCGGGTCTTCGGCTTTCTCGTCCTCGCCGGCCTCGGGCACCCCCCAGGGCACCAATTGCAGCGGCGTCACCACCTGGGTCATGACCGTTACGAACCGGCTGTAATAAAGCGTGCAGGTGTCGAATTCGCCGGCCTCGAACATCTCCACCAGGCGGCGGGCGATCGGCGCCGCGTCGTCGAAGCCGATCTGGCGCAGGCCCGAGAGATCGATGGTATCGACGATCAGCTCACCATGCTCGCGCTTCAGCATGTCGCGGCCCTTCTTGCCGACGCAGAGGATCTTGACCGTCTTGCCGGCCTCCATGAGTTCGTTGATCTGCAGCCGCGCGGCCCGCACGATGTTGGTATTGAAGCCGCCGCAGAGGCCGCGCTCGGAACTGGTCACGACGATCAAGTGGACGTCGTCGCTGCCGCTGCCCACCAGCAGCTTGGGGGCATCGTCGGGTGCCACCAGACCGCTGACCAGCGAGGACATCAGCCCGGCCATGCGATCGGCATAGGGCCGGCCGGCCTCGGCCTGGCTCTGGGCGCGGCGCAGTTTCGAGGCCGCCACCATCTGCATGGCCTTGGTGATCTTCTGGGTCGAGCGCACGCTGGCGATGCGGTTGCGCAGTTCCTTGAGGCTGGCCATGGCGACGCCCTACCGCACCTGTTCTTAAGCGAACTTCGCCGAGAAATCGTCGAGAATGGACTTGAGCTTGGCCTCGGTGGCCTCCGAGATCTCTTGGCTGTCGCGGATCTCGGCCACCACTTCGGCATGCAGGCTGCGCATCTCGCCGAGGAAGGATTCCTCGAACTGGCCGATTTGCCCGACCTCGATGCCGTCGAGGTAGCCGTTGACGCCGGCGAAGACGGCCAGCACCTGCTCTTCCACCGGCATGGGCTGGTATTGCCCCTGCTTCAAGAGCTCGGTCAGACGGGCGCCGCGGTTTAGCAGGCGTTGCGTGGCCTGATCGAGATCCGAGCCGAACTGGGCGAAGGCGGCCATCTCGCGATACTGGGCGAGCTCCAGCTTGATCGAGCCGGCGACCTGCTTCATGGCCTTGACCTGGGCCGCCGAGCCCACCCGGCTGACGCTGAGGCCGACGTTGATGGCCGGCCGGATGCCCTGATAGAAGAGCTCGGTCTCGAGGAAGATCTGGCCGTCGGTGATGGAAATCACATTGGTCGGAATGTAGGCCGAAACGTCGTTGGCCTGGGTCTCGATGACCGGCAGCGCGGTCAGGGATCCGCTGCCGAAATCGGCGTTCAGCTTGGCCGCGCGTTCGAGCAATCTGGAATGCAGGTAGAAGACGTCGCCGGGAAAGGCCTCGCGCCCGGGCGGGCGCCTGAGCAGCAGCGACATCTGGCGGTAGGCCGTGGCCTGCTTGGAAAGATCGTCGTAGATGATCAGGGCATGCATGCCGTTGTCACGGAAGTATTCGCCGATGGTGCAGCCGGTGTAGGGCGCCAGGAACTGCAGCGGCGCGGGCTCGGAAGCGGTGGCCGCCACCACGGTGGTGTATTCCATGGCCCCGGCGTCCTCCAGCGTCTTGACCACCTGGGCCACGGTCGAGCGCTTCTGGCCGATGGCGACGTAAACGCAATAGAGCTTCTTCGACTCGTCGCCGCTGGCGTTGATTCCCTTCTGGTTGATGATGGTGTCGATGGCCACCGCCGTCTTGCCGGTCTGGCGGTCGCCGATGATCAACTCACGCTGGCCGCGGCCCACCGGCACCAGACTGTCCAGCGCCTTGAGGCCGGTCTGCACCGGCTCGTGCACCGACTGGCGCGGAATGATGCCCGGCGCCTTGACTTCGACGCGCTGGCGCTCGACACCCTCGAGCGGGCCCTTGCCGTCGATGGGATCGCCCAGCGCGTCGACCACCCGGCCCAGCAGCGCCTTGCCCACCGGGGCATCGACGATGGCGCGGGTGCGCTTGACGGTGTCACCCTCGCGGATGGTGCGGTCGTCGCCGAAGATGACGACGCCGACGTTATCGGTCTCGAGATTGAGCGCCATGCCGCGGATGCCGCCGGGAAATTCGACCATCTCGCCGGCCTGGACCTGGTCGAGACCGTAGACGCGGGCGATGCCGTCGCCCACCGACAGCACCTGGCCGACCTCGGAAACCTCGGCTTCGGTGCCGAAGTTGGCGATTTCGGTCTTGAGGATCGATGATATCTCTGCGGCGCGGATGTCCATCATCCCACCCCTTTCATGGCGAACTCGAGATTGCGGAGCTTGGTCCTGAGCGATGAGTCGATCATGCGCGAGCCGACCTTGACCACCAGGCCGGCGATCAGATCCTCGTCAACGCTAGCCTCCACGCTGACGTCCTGGCCCACGAGCTCGGCCAGGCTGGCCTTGACCGTCGCCATCTGGCCCTCGCCGAGGGGACGTGCCGATACCACCTGGGCCGTGATCTCGCCGCGATGCTCGGCCAGCAGGATGCGGAAAGCCCGCACCATGTCGGCCAGCGCGAAGAGCCGGCGGTTGCGGGCCACCAAACCGACGAAACGCTTGCACAAATCTCCCGTCCCGGCCCTTTCCAGCACCGCCGCCAGGGCCCGGCCCTGATCTTCGCGGCTGAGCACCGGGCTGCGCACCAGGCGCTCGAGGTCGGCGCTCTCGGCAATCAGCGCGGCGATGTCGTCGAGATCGGCGGCAACCTCGTCAAGGGCGCCCTCGGCCGCTGCCAACTCGAAAAGAGCGGCGGCATAGCGGCCGGCAAGTCCAGAAATTATGGCGGTTCCAGCAACCACGCAGATGGCCCTGTGGGGGTTCGGAGGATCTGGTTAAGCTATTGAAAACATTGCGCAAAAGAAGCGACGAGACTCACAATTGAGAGCCCGCCGCCAACGCTCGGGTTACCTAGCACACCCCATGCTGCGTTGCAACCAAGCATCTCGCGCCGCCACAGGCGGTTTTTTGTAGACCCTCACCGGGCGGGCGCCGCCACAGGCGGCTTTTTGTTGACCCTCACCGGGCGGGCGCATCCGCGCCCTTGGCCTCCGCCCCCCAAGGGGAGGCGGCTTAGCGCCGCCGCCACAGTGTGTTTCATTGCTGCTTGGTCTTGGTGCAACGGGAGCGACCGCAACCCGCCGCTACTGCGGCGCGCCCGCGCAGGCTGCGGAGCGAAGCGGAGCCGCCGTGAGCGACAAGAATCTAGAGACGATCTCGAAGAGATCGACTCTAGAGAAACGAATAGGGATCGATGTCGACCTGCACCCGCACCGCGCCCGGCAGCTTGACGGCGGCCAGCCAGGTTCGCACGGTGGCCTGCAGGTTGACCTGGCGCCCGACCTTGAGCAGCAGCCGCCAGCGGTGGCGGCCGCGCAGCAGCGCCAGCGGCGCCGGCGCCGGCCCCAGCAGAGTGGTGTCGGCATCACGCGGCCCGGCCCGAGCCAGCTCGCCGGCCCAGGTTGCCACCAGGCGCTCGTCGGCGCCCGAGACGATCAGCGCCGCCAGGCGGCCAAAGGGCGGCATGCCGTGGTTTTCCCGGGCCTCGCTCTCGCGCTCCAGGAAAGCCCGGCGGTCGCCCGAGACCAGGGCCGCCATGACGGGGTGGTCGGGCAGGTAGGTCTGCAACAGCGCCCGGCCCGGCCGGGCCGCCCGGCCGGCCCGGCCGGCCACCTGGTAGAGCACCTGGAAGGTGCGCTCGGCGGCGCGCAAGTCGCCGCCGGCCAGCCCCAGGTCGGCATCGACCACACCGACCAGGGTGAGGTTGGGAAAATGGTGGCCCTTGGCCATGATCTGGGTGCCCACCAGCACGTCGAGCTCGCCGGCACCGACCCGGGCCACCAGTTCGGCCACCGCCTGCGGGCCGCTCATGGTATCGCTGGCCATGATGGCCAGGCGCGCCCCCGGCAGCGTTTGCGTCAGTTCTTCGGCCAGGCGCTCGACGCCGGGACCGCAGGCCGCGAAACGCTCGCCGACGCCGCAGCCCGGGCAGCTTTCGGGCAGCCCGGCGGCATAGCCGCAGTGGTGGCAGGCCAGGCGGCCGAGCCGCCGGTGCTCGACCAGCCAGGCCGAACAGTTGGGGCATTCCAGGCGGTGGCCGCAGGCCCGGCAGAGCGTCAGCGGTGCATAGCCCCGGCGGTTCAAGAACAACATGGCCTGTTCGCCGGCCGAGATGGTTTCGGCCAGCGCCCGGCTGAGCGCCGCCGACAGCCAGCGGTCGCGGGGCAGCTTCTCGGCCCGCATGTCGACGGCGGCGATGGCCGGCAGTCCGGCGGCGCCATGGCGGTCGGGCAGGTGAGTAGCTTCGTAGCGCCCGCCCCGCACGTTGACGATGGTTTCCAGCGACGGCGTGGCCGAGGCCAGGACCACGGCGAAGCCAGCGATGTGGCCCCGCGCCACGGCCATGTCGCGGGCGTTGTAGATGACGCCGTCTTCCTGCTTGAAGGAGCCGTCGTGTTCCTCGTCGACGACAATCAGGCCGAGCTCGGGAAAGGGCAGGAAAAGGGCGCTGCGCGCCCCCACCACGACCTCTGCCCGGCCCAGCGCCACGGCCCGCCAGGTGCTGCGCCGGGCGGCCTGGGTGAGGTCGGAATGCCATTGCGCGGGCGCCACCCCGAAGCGGTTCTGAAAGCGCTCCAGCCACTGTGCGGTAAGGGCGATCTCGGGCAACAGCACCAGCGCCTGGCGGCCTTGGCGCAGGCATTGGGCCACGGCCTCGAGGTAGACCTCGGTCTTACCCGATCCCGGTACGCCATCGAGCAAGGTCGTGGAAAAGTTGGCGTCCGCCACGCTTTTCGAGAGCGTTTTCGCCGCCTCGGCCTGGGCCGGCGTGAGTTCGACGCCGGCAAGCTCGGTATCGGGCCGGGCGAAGCCGGGCTCGCTGGGCAACAGGACCGGCACCAGGCTGCCCAAATCGGCCAGGCCACGCACCACGCTGGGGCCGACTCCGGCGGCCCGGGCCAGTTCGCCAGCCGTCATCGGCGGACCCTGGGCCACCAGCTCGAGCACCCGGGCGCGACCCGGCGTAAGGCGCTCCGGCACAGCCTGGCCCAACCCATAGGCGGCGCGCGGCTTGGGCAGCGCCAGGGCCGCCGGCGCACTCAGCGCCATGCGCAGCACCGCGCCGGGCCGGCTCAGCGTGTAGGCCGCCAGCCAGTCGATGAAGGCTCGAAGCTCGGCCGCCAGGGCCGGCACATGGCGCCGCGCGATGATGTCGCGCAAGCGCGCCTCGGCCACCTCGTGGCTGCCCGGCCCCCAGACCACGCCGTTGACTTCACGGCTGCCCAGCGGCACCAGCACGACGTCGCCGGCCTCGAGCTCCAGCCCGTCGGGCACGCGGTAATCGTAGGGCCCCGGCAAATTGAGCGGCAAGAGCACGGAAACCCGTGCGCAGGGCGCGCCGCTAGAGGTGGATTTGGCGCTGGCGGGAGGCATGAGATACACTCTGCCAAGCCCGCCAGCCGGGAACAAGCGGTCCCGAACGGTAACGAGAAACAGGTAAACCTGCATGAAATTCTTCATCGATACCGCCGACGTCGACGAGATCCGCAGCCTGGCGCCCTCGGGCTTCCTCGATGGCGTCACCACCAACCCCTCGCTGGTCTCGCAGACCGGGCGCGACTTCCGTGAGGTGCTGGAGGAGATCTGCGGCCTGGTAACGGGACCGGTCAGCGCCGAGGTCACGGCCAGCGACGCCGCCGGCATGCTGGCCGAGGGCGAGAGTCTGGCCACCGTGGCCCCGAACGTCGTCATCAAGGTGCCGCTGACCTGGGACGGCCTGGCGGCCTGCCGCCGGCTTGCCGACCAGGACATCGGCGTCAACGTGACGCTGTGTTTTTCGGCGGCCCAGGCGCTCTTGGCGGCCAAGGCCGGGGCCAGCTTCGTTTCGCCCTTCGTCGGCCGCCTCGACGACATCGGCCAGTCCGGCATGGAGCTGATCGCCGACATCCGCACCATCTACGACAACTACCCTCAGCTTTCGACCGAGATCCTGGTGGCCTCGATCCGCCATCCCATGCACGTGGTCGAGGCGGCGCGCCTGGGCGCCGAGGTCTGCACCATCCCGCCGGCCGTGCTGCGCCGCCTGGCCGGCCATCCCTTGACCGACAAGGGTCTCGAGGCATTCCTTGCGGATTGGGGCAAAACCGGCCAATCTATCCTTGGTGAATGACGGGGGACGGAGGCAAAGCGTGACTTTCGAGGCGGACAAACCGGCCTTTGGCGCCAGCCGCCTGACCGCGGAGAAGGTCATCGAGTTCCTCTTGCGCCGGCCCAACTTCCTCTTGGACAACCAGCACCTGCTGCAGGTTCTGACGCCGCCCGAGACCCGAGAGAGCGACGGCGCCGTCGATTTCCAGCGCTTCATGATCGAGCGTTTGCAACGTGAACTGGCCGAGCTCAAAAGCCAGCAGCAAGAGCTGGTGACGGCCAGCCAATCCAACATGATGAGCCAGAACCGCATCCACGCCGCGGTCCTGGCCTTGCTGGCGACCGACACTTTCGAGCACCTGGTCGAGCTCATCACCACCGACCTTGCCGCCATGCTGCAGGTCGACGTGGTGACGCTTTGCCTCGAGGCGGCGGCCGAGCACATGGGGGTGCCGCTCAACCCGGGCGTCTACGTGGTGGCCGCGGGCGAGACCGGCGAGATGATCGGCGAAGGCCGTGAGATCCTGCTGCGCTCCAACGCCGAGGGCGAGCAGGTGGTGTTCGGCGCCGGTGCCGGCATGGTGCTTTCCTCGGCCCTGATCCGCCTTGATCTCGCGCCCTATGGGCCGCCGGCGCTGTTGGCCATGGGGGCCCGCGACGAACGCCGCTTCCACCCCGGCCAGGGCACCGAGCTGCTGGGCTTTTTGGCCCACGTGGTTTCGGGCTGCATCAAGGGATGGCTCGAGCGCCCGGTCTGAGCCACCTGGCCGCGGCGCCGGCGGTGCGGAGCGCGGTGGCCGAGTGGCAGTCCTGGCTGGCCCACGGCAAACAATCGTCAGAACACACGGTGGCGGCCTACAGCCGCGACGTAGCGCGATTTTTCGAGTTCCTGACCCGGCACCTGGGGGCGCCCCCCGGGATCGCCGATCTGGCGGCGCTGAAGGTGGCCGATTTTCGCGCCTACCTGGCCCGGCGGCGCACGGACGGCCTGAAGAGCGCCTCGCTGACCCGCGAGCTTTCGTCGCTGAGAAACCTGTTTCGCCATTTCGAGCGCACGGGGCTCTTGCACAACGCCGCCATCGGGGCGTTGCGCACGCCCAAGCTGCCGCACTCGCTGCCCAAGGCGCTGTCGCCAAGCCAGGCCCGCGAGGTGGTCGAGTGCGCCGCCAGCGTCAGCGAACACGACTGGGTGGCGCGGCGCGACGCCGCCGTCTTGACGCTGTTGTACGGTTGTGGCCTGCGCATCTCGGAGGCGCTCGATCTCGACCGCCACGAAGCCCCGGCGCGCGACAGCATGGTGATCACCGGCAAGGGCCGCAAACAGCGGATGGTGCCGGTGCTGGCCATCGTGCGCGAGGCCATAGACGACTACCTCGCCGCCTGCCCTTACGAGCTCGCGCCCGAGGGCCCGCTGTTCCTGGGGCTGCGCGGCAAGCGCTTGCGCCCCGAGATGGTGCAGCGCCTGGTGCGGCGCTTGCGCGCCCTGCTGGCGCTCCCCGAAAGCGCCACGCCGCACGCGCTGCGCCACTCCTTCGCCACCCACCTGCTGGCCGGCGGCGGCGACTTGCGCACCATCCAAGAATTACTTGGTCACGCCTCGCTGAGCACCACCCAGCGCTACACCGAAGTCGATTCAAGCCGGCTGCTGGAAATCTACGACGCCGCCCACCCCCGGGCACGCTGATGGTGGAGATCGAAAAATGCGCCGCCGAGATCGTTCTGGGGGACGAGGGCTGCACCTTTCGCTGCGAACTGCCGGCCGGCCATCCCAACTACCACCAGGATACCGGCAGCCAGTCCGGGCAGCGCTACGAGGTTTTGTGGTGGCCGCGGCCCGACAGTGAAGCGGGGTCTTGAGAAACGAGCTCGCCTCAGCCCGCCAAAGCCTGTTCCACGGCCTGCGGATTGCGCTCGATAACCGTTAGCAGCACCAGCGCCGCCCGGTCGGGGGTGCGCCGGCCCTGCTCCCAATCCTGTACGGCACGGGCGTCCAGCCCGAAACGGTCGGCGAACTTCTGACGGCTCAACTTCAGGCGCTTGCGCAGCGCCCGTATGCGTTCGGCAGAGGGGTCATCGACGATACGGCCCGGCAGCTCGGCCTCGCCCCGGACATGGGCCAGCACCTCGCCCAGGGCTTGTTCGACGTCTCTCCCCACAGGCGTACGTTTCGTCGTCATCAGCCACTTTCCTCTTTCTTAATCCGTGCCACCAATTTCGACCAAACCTTCTTGTCCTCCGGCGTCAGATCGTCGCTTTTGGACTTAGCGTAGGCGGTGAGCAGGTAAACGTCATCCAGACCAGCGCAGCTTGCGGATGCCGCCGGTCCCCGGGATGACCGGTACCGTATTGGGATCGGCGGCAATGGCGGCTTCCATTTCCCGGCGCGTGCCTGCCGATACCAGCTTCCGGACGGCGCGCTCATAGGTCCGGGTAGTGAAAATCTTCATTGCCTAGATTATGCGGCATTGCCGCACTCCAGGGTCAGCCGAATCCCGTTTCCGAGCTTTTGTGCGTCGATTGGTCTTCATTTTTGATCGTAATTTATATTATTTTTTTCGCTAAATTGGCGAATTCAGAACTGCTCGGACGTCTCCCGGACGGCCGCAGCCCGGCTGCAAATCGCCAGCGCAATGGGCCCGAGGATGAGAACCGCCCCCATGCTGGCAAAAGCCACGCCCCAGGCGTTTTGGCTGGCCGGGCCGCCGGCCAGGTCCAGCACCCAGCCGAAAACCACCGGCCCGGCGAAGGCGCCGGAGAAGCCCAGCGTCGAATGCACGGCCATGGTGGCGCCGCGCTGGTCGGGCCGGGCTGCCGCCACGGCGCCTGCCGTGATGGCGGACGAATCGCCGGTCACGGTAACGGCATAGGCCGCACCGAGCGCAATCACCACGAGGTAGGGCAGCGAGGCCGAGAAACCGAAGCCGCAGGCATAAAGCGCCGAGGCGGTCATGACGATGGTGATGGTGCGCTGGCGGCCGAAGCGCACCGCCGCTTCGTTGCCGAGGATGCTGGCCGGCCAGCCGAAGAGGTTGAAGATGGCGGCGATGGCGGTGGCGCTGAGCAGGCTTTCCGCGCCGGGCTGCAGGGCCTGGCTGAAGACCAGAAAGGCCACGATCCAGGAACGGAAGCCGAAAAGCTCGAAGTTGTGCGCCGTGTAGGCCCAGACGAAGCCCATGGCGCGGAAGTTCCGAAAGACCGGGCGGAAATCCAGGAAATGGGATTCGTGCGTGCCCTCTTCGCGGCTCGGCGGCCTGGGTTTCAGCACCCAGGCCATGATCACCAGCGATACCGCCGAGCCCAGCGCGCTGAGCGAGAAGGCCCAGCGCCAGTCGAGCCGGGTGGCGATCTCGCCGGCCATGAGAAACGAAATACTGGCGCCGATGCCGAAGCTTGCCGTGTAGAAGGAAACGGCGCGGCTTTGCGCCGCCCCGCTGACGCGGTCGCTGAGCGCCTTGAGGCCGGGCATGTAGGTGCCGGCGAGCCCGACGCCGGTCAGCGCCCGCCACAGCATGGCCGACCAGAAGCCCTCGGCCAGATAGGCATATCCCAGTGCCGCGAGCGCGGTGAGCAGCGTCGAGGCGAGATAAATCCGGCGCGGATCGACGCGGTCGGTGAGGCTGGTCAGCACCGGCACGGCCACGGTGTAGCCGGCGTAATAGATGCCGCTGATCCAGCCCGCCTCGGTGGCACTGAGGCCCCATTCAGTGACGAAAGTGGGCAGCAGTGCAGGAAAAGTGGCGAAACTCGCCATGCTGAAGACTTCGGCCAGGCAGAAGACGAAGATCAGCCGCGCCGCCGCCTTGCCTTCCAGCAGTTCGTGGTCGGTCGTCAAGAGCGCGTTCCCGAGCCAGGGAATAATGCCGCCGCCGGAAAAGCCGAAAAAACGCCCTCCCCCCGCGCGCGCCCATCAAGGCCCAAGGGATGCACACACCGTATCGTCGGCCCGCCGGCCAAGCCTGGCATCGGCTGGGCTGCGGAACAGCCCTGCGGATTCACCACAGAGGCACAGAGGCACAGAGATTTCGTGAAAGGTCGATGGCGCCGGTTGCTTGCGGGCGCTATCGCCAAGAGCAACCTTCGGCAAATTGCTGGCTGAGATCCAGCCATATCCATGGGCTCATGGGGGCTCCGACACGGCGCGCCCGCGGAACCCTCTCTGTGCCTCTGTGCCTTCTGTAATCGGTTGGTTGATGTCAAGCTCCGAACGCCCTTTGTTTCCGTCTCCGCGGTGATGCCTGCAGGGGCTCCGTTCTTCTGTCCGCAGTCGGCGCCCAGGCTTCCTGCCGGAAGCCC
>JASLXG010000042.1 GCA_030740435.1 Alphaproteobacteria bacterium
CATTCATGACCGGCCAGACCCTTGTGGTGGACGGCGGCGCCTATTTCCATTGAGGTGATGGGGATAGCGCGGTTGCGCCGGGACGTCCCGACGCAACACCCGCCGATGCCTACTTAGGGCGGCGCACCGCCATCATCGAAAGGAGAGAGAAGATCAAAAAACGGACCGTTCAAAAACGCTGCTTGAACCATCAACGACAAGCGGCTTAACATCAAACCAAGATGAGCCAGATCCTCCGGTAAAAAATAGGCTCAACAGTCCCGAATGTTTTGATGACGGACAATGCGCTTGATCTTGCTCCGTTGCTCGGCTTCTGTTGGTGGCAGTCCCTCTTTGCGCTGCCCCTGATAATCAGCGATAGCCTTATTCACCCGTTCGCGGACCTCGGCTTTCAAACCCTCCGACAACCCCTCACCCCTGGCCTCTTCCAAGTAGCCAATGATGACCGGCCATTCATCTTCATAAATCTCGAACGGCACAGGTGACCAAACCGCTCCAGTGATCCCGGCCCTGCCCTTAGACATCGCCCTGCCCTCGCTGTCGAAGCTCGAGGACTATGCCCCCGCTGCCCTCGCCAACAATACCAAGAAGCGTGTCCGCCCATCGGGTGAGCGCCATCGCCCTTTCGTCCAGATACTGGGCGTGGTTGTAGATGCCGGCCACACCAGCCTTGGCCACGCCGGTGATGTGGTTGACGGCCGCCTCGACTATGTGTGGCTGGACCCCGAGCTCATTGAGACGGGTGACGAAAGTCCGGCGCAAGTCGTGCAACACCCAATCCCTATCGCCCATCCTCCTGTCAACCCGCGCCTTGCAGCGTGAGAAGCCGCTGAACGGGGTGACACCCGTTGTCGTGAAAACATATTCGCCGATGTGGTCCCGTGCCTCGACAATCTCGATCACCGGCTGGGACATGGGCACCAGGTGGGGCAGTCCGTTTTTGGTGCGCCCCGGCGGTAAACTCCACATGGCGTTGTCGATGTCGAGTTCGGCCCACCGCATCCCAGCCACCTCGTTGCGGCGCTGACCAGTCAACAGAAGTATCTGGACGATGCCGGCGAACGCTCCGCCTTCATCGCCCAGCGCATCCCACAATGCCCGGATCTCGTCGTCCGTCAGGTGGCGATGCCTCGAGGCGGCCGGCCCCTTCGCCTTGCTCCGCAACCTGATCCCCGGCACACCATCTACAAGCTCTTCATCATCCAGCCAATTTAGGGCCGCCCTCAGCGCCTCGGCAGCCCGATCAGCCGTCGTTAGGCCCGATGCCTTTGCGATGCCACGGTGCATGGCCAGCACGTCCTTGCGGCGCAGTTCCGTAATCCGCTTGCCGCCCAAAAAGGTGATGACATCGCGCTCAAGAAGTTGTTCGCGCTCCCAAACCTCTTTCCCGCTGGCCTGCCGCCGCGGCTTGTTGTGAACCTTGACGTGATCCTCGACGTACCTGCGGACCCCCTCCTCGACCGTCACCGGGTCCGGCAACGACGCACCCCGCTGGCGCTTGGCGTCCGTCTTTTCTTTCTGCGGGTCCTCGCCCTCTTCGACCCGCCGGAGGATCTGTCGCGCTTCCTCGCGGGCCTCAGACAGCTTCAGGCGCGGGAACCTGCCCAGGGTGTGCCGCCGAAGTTTGGGGCGGCCCTTGCGGTCTCGCTCGAGGGGGCTGCGGTAGTAAGCAACCCACGACTTGGCCCCGGCCCTGGTCACCCTCAGGGACAGTCCGGGCAGGATCGCGTCGAAGTAATCGACCCTGTCCGCGGCCGGCGGTTTGATGCCCTCGATGCACTTGGTGGTGAGCTTCTCTGTCGGCATAGCAGATGCGCTCCAGCGCACCTGCTGTCACCGGCCCATTCCGATCTGGGGCAACACTGGGGCAACACAAATACGCGTGCTAGGGTGTTTGCGCATGTTAGCGTAAATGCAGCTAACCCACAAGCACGTACCGTTTTTTCGGGATGAAGATGTTAGCCGGCGTTTGCGGAGATTTGCGTTGGGCCCTGCTCCCAAAGCAGGTGCGCTACCAAGCTGCGCCACTCCCCGAGCGGCTGCAAAGCCTTTGCCAGCCAGGGCGTTCTAGCAGATCGGCGAAACCCCGGCAAACCTTACCCCCTGCCGAACAACGGGTTCGTCCCGCCAAAGGCATCGATGGCCGTGCCGGTTACGGCGCTCGAGGCGTCCGAGGCCAGGAATACTGCCAATTCGGCGATTTCGGCCGGCTCCATGAGGCGGGGGTTTTGCTCGCGGCCCTGGCTTTGGAAGGCCTCGCGGTAGCCCTCGGTGTCGACGCCGCCGGGGCAGATGCAGGTGACGTCGATGCCATGGCGCTTGACCTCGGCGGCGACGCTTTCGCTGAGGTTGATGAGCGCCGCCTTGGTCACCCGGTAGGCGCTGCGTCCCCTGCCGCCCTGGCGGCCGCCGATGCTGGAGAGGTTGATGATCTTGCCGCTCTGGCGCTCGATCATGCCGGGCAGCACGGCCTTGGTCAGCAGCGCCGCGGCGGTCAGATTGACGTCGATGACCTGGCGCCAGAGAACGGGGTCGAAGTCCACCAGATCGATGCGCGGATGGATGATGGCGGCATTGTTGACCAGGATGTCGATGGCGCCGAAGCGCGCCGCCGTGGCCTCGGCGATGGGTGCGATTTCGGCCTCGTTGCCGAGATCGGCGGCGATGGCCAGGGCCGCACCGCCGGCGCTTTCGATCTCGGCCACCAGGTCGTCGAGCGCCCCCGCACTGCGGGCCGTCACAGCCACCTTCGCGCCCTCCCTGGCAAAGGCCAGCGCCACGGCGCGACCGATGCCGCGGCTCGCACCCGTGACCAGGGCGGATCTCTCGGCCAGTCGTGTCATTCCGCTTCGCTCCCCTGCTTGGCTTTGCGCTCGATGGGCTTGAAGTTCCCCGTGATCGTCATGATGACCTTGCCGGCCACGCGAACCTCGCCGGCCACGAAAACCATGGTGCGGCCCACCCGTGTCGGCCAGGCCCGGCCTTCGACCCAATCGCCGGGCCGGGCCGGGGCGATAAAATCGTTGACCAGACGCACCGTTACCAGCGGTTTCCGAGCGGCCTGCCAGGCGGCCTGGCCCAGCAGCACGTCAGCGAAGGTCGACAGCATGCCGCCGTGCACCACGCCGCCGGCATTGGTGTGCCTTTCCTCGGCCCGGAAGGCGCGGTGGACCTCGGCGGCGTCGGCGGCGTCGCTGTCGCGGCGCTCGAAGATCGGCCCGATGGTGGCGCAAAAGCGCGAATGATCGATCGGCGTGAAACCCGGCGGCGGGCTGAATTCGCTCTCCCTCATGTCAGGGGGCGCCAAACAGCGCGTGCCGCACGCGGTCGCCGACGGCAATGCCGAGCCGGGCGGCCGTGCCGCCATTGACTTCGAGCACGGCCCGGGCCGGCATGGGCGCCTCGATGGTGGCCAGCGAATGGGGCACGGTGCGCTGGACGATGTGGCTGATGGCGCCATCGGCGGAGATGAAGATCATGTCCAGCGGGATGAAGGTGTTCTTCATCCACATACTGATGCGCAGCGGCGCGCCGTAGTCGAACAGCATGCCGGCGTCGGGGGCCAGCGAGCGCCGGTACATCAGGCCGCGGGCCCGGTCCTGGGGGCTGGCGGCAAGCTCGATGGTGAAGGCGTGGCGGCCCTCGGAGGTGACGATGACCAGCTCCGAGGTCGGCGGCCCGGCGGCGCCGGCCGGCGCCACGGCAATGAGCAGCAATACGAAGGCCAAGGCTGTTCGAATCATGGTCCCAGGGTATAACCCAATTGCCCGCCCTTGTATTCCCGCCGGCCGGGTCTATGATTTCCAGCGACACTGGGGGGAGCTGGACCAACCAGCTGAGAGGCTTTCCGAGCGGAACGACCCCTTGCACCTGATCCGGATCATGCCGGCGTAGGGATAGTGGTTCATGCCCAGCTCACCCCCTCCCAGTCCAACGGCCAGCAGCGCCAGGCCCGGCGTACGCCTTGACGGCGTTACGCTGACGCTGGGCGGCCAGGTGCTGTTCGAGGAACTCGAACTCGAACTCGCGGGCGGCCTGACGACCTGCCTGCTGGGCCCTTCGGGGGTGGGCAAATCGAGCCTCTTGCGCCTCCTGGCCGGGCTCGGCCCGGCGCCCACGGGTTGCGTGCAATGCGACGATGGCGGCCCGCTGGCCGGCCGCAGCGCCTACATGGATCAGCGCGATCTGTTGCTGCCCTGGCTTTCGGGGCGCGACAACGTGACCCTCGGCGCCCGCCTCAGGGGCGACAAGCCCGACCGGGCACGGGCCGATGAGTTGCTGGCCCGGGTCGGCCTCGAGGATCGCCAAAAGGACCGGCCGGCGATGCTGTCGGGTGGCGAGCGCCAGCGCCTGGCCTTGGCCCGGACGCTGATGGAGGACCGGCCCATCGTGCTGATGGACGAGCCCTTTTCCTCGCTCGACGCCCTCACCCGCTTGAAACTTCAGGACCTGGCGGCCGAATTGCTGGCCGGGCGCACCGTGCTGCTGGTCACTCACGACCCCATGGAGGCCCTCAGGCTGGGTCATCGCATCTTCGTCATGAAGGGCAGCCCGGCCCGGCTGGGAACGCCGCTGGAAGCGGCCGGCCCGCCGCCCCGCGACGCCGCCCGGGTCAGCCGCGGCGAAGCCTACCGGGACCTTTTGCATAGGCTCGGCGTGGGGGGATCGGCGTGAGCGGCGTGGCCTTCTTGCGCGGCTTGGTGACTTTCGCCGGACTGGCGGCGCTATGGCAGCTGGTGGTCTGGCTCGGCGACTTGCCGCCCTACCTGCTGCCGGGGCCGGTCCAGGTGGCCGAGACCTGGCTGGCCCGGGCCGGTTACTTGCTGCCGCACGCCCTGACGACGGCCTTCGAGATCCTGGCCGGGCTGGCGCTGGGCACCGTGTTGGGGGCGTTGAGCGCGCTGCTGATCGGCCAGTTCCGGCCGGCCCGGCGCTGGTTGCTGCCGCTGCTGGTGGTCTCGCAGGCCATCCCGGTGTTCGCCCTGGCGCCGCTTTTGGTGCTCTGGTTCGGCTACGGCCTGGCCTCGAAAATCGTCATGGCGACGCTGATCATCTATTTCCCGGTGGCCGCCAACTTCCTCGATGGGCTCAGGCGCACCGAGCCGGGTTGGCTCGACCTCGCCCGCACCATGACCGCGGAGCGGCCGGGCGCGGGTCTTGCCATTCTGCGCCATGTGCGCATCCCGGCGGCGCTGCCGGCGCTGGCTTCGGGCCTGCGCGTGGCCACCGCCGTCGCCCCCATCGGCGCCGTGGTCGGCGAATGGGTGGGTTCGAGCCGCGGCCTGGGCTATGTCATGCTGCACGCCAACGGACGCATGCAGATCGATCTCATGTTCGCGGCCTTGCTGACGCTTTGTCTCTTTGCCGTGGCGCTCTACCTCAGCGTCGATGCCATGTTGCGCCGTGCGCTCCCTTGGCAGGCCGAGGCTGATACCCTGGAAGGATGATTGCCATGACCGCGATACTGCATCGCAGCTTTGTTGCCTTGTTGCTCGTTACCATCAGCACACTGGGCTGCCTGGCCCCGCCAGCCCAGGCCGGCGACAAACTCACCGTCATACTCGACTGGTTCATAAACCCCGACCACGGCACCCTGCTGGTGACCCAGGAGAAGGGCTATTTCGCCGCCGCCGGGATCGAGGTCGAGCTGATCGCGCCGGCCGATCCCAACGACCCGCCCAAGCTGGTGGCCGCCGGCCAGGCCGACCTGGCGGTTTCGTACCAGCCGCAATTGATGTTGCAGGTGGCCCAGGGCCTGCCGCTCAGACGCGTCGGCACGCTGGTGGCGACGCCGCTGAACTCCTTGGTGGTGCTGGCCGACGGCCCCATCAAATCGATCGCCGACCTGAAGGGCGCCAAGATCGGCTTCTCGGTCGGCGGCTTCGAGGACGTGCTGCTCAAGGCCATGCTGGAGCGCCACGGTCTGGGGCTGGCGGACGTCGAGCTGATCAACGTCAACTTTTCGCTGTCGCCGGCCCTGATCGCCGACCAGGTCGACGCCGTGATCGGCGCCTTCCGCAACTTCGAGCTCAACCAGATGGACATCGTCAAGCGGCCCGGCCGCGCCTTCTTCATCGAGGAGGAAGGGGTGCCGGCCTATGACGAACTGATCCTGGTGGCCCAGGCCGGGCGCCTTGGCGATCCTCGCCTGAGAAGCTTTCTCGATGCCCTGGAACGCGGCACCCAGTTCCTCGTCAATCACCCCGAGGAGAGCTGGGCGCTGTTCGTCAAGGGCCGGCCCGAACTCGACGACGAACTCAACCGCCGCGCCTGGCGCGACACCTTGAGCCGCTTCGCGCTGCGTCCGGCGGCGCTGGACCGCAACCGCTACGCCCGCTTCGCCGCCTTTCTCGAGCACCACGGCATGATCGCCAAGGCCCTGCCGGTGGAGGCCTACGCCGTCGAAGTGCGTTGAGGGCTTTTGTAGACCCTCACCGGGCGGACGAGTCTTGATTAGACCCTCACCGGGCGGGCGCATCCGCGCCCTTGGCCTCCGCCCCCCCCACGGGGGACGGCTTAGCGCCGTCAACAGTGTGTTTTTTTGCTGCTTGGTCTTGGTGCAACGGGAGCGACCGCGACCCGCCGCTAATGCGGCGCGCCCGCGCAGGCTGCGGAGCGGAGCGGAGCCGCCGTGAGCGACAAAAAGCTAAAGTGAACTGGTATCGATTTCGGCCACTTGCGGGCCTTTCGGCCCCTGACCGGTTCTCACCATCAGCGTCTGGCCCGGCCGCAGATCGTCGAGGCCAACGCGGCGCAGCATCTTGATGTGCAGGAAAATGTCCTGCGTGCCCTCGCCCTGGGTGACGAAGCCGTACCCCTTGTCCGCATTGAACCACTTGACGGCGACCTCGAAGAAGTCGCCCTCGGGTTCCATCGACGGATAACGGCCACCGTCAGGGGAACCGGTGTCCGAGCGCTGTATCTCGGCCGGGGCCTCGGCGGTACTTGTATCAACCTCGATAACCCGCACCGCCTGCCACCCCTTGGGGCCGCGAACCGCCTCGCAGACCACTGTTGCGCCCTGCTCGATACCTTCGTAACCGGCCTGTCTCAACGCGGACAGATGAATGAACACGTCTCCCTGCCCATCACCCGGAGTGATAAAACCAAAGCCCTTTACCGCATCGAACCACTTGATCCTGCCAGCGAACTGAACGGGGTCTTGCCGATCATCCTCGGTGACTTGATCCCCTTCCCCCATCTTCCATTCCAACCACCGTTACTGGTCGCCGGACTCTAGCACGACAGCGCAAGATTAACAATTGACTGGAAAAAGCGCCGACGCGTCATTTTCGCCGCTGATTTGGGCCAATCCGCCTTTCTCACTCGGGGATAGTCCTCCACAGAAGCGCCAAAACAGCGAGAAATACGGGCTGGTCACGTACCCGGGGCCATACTATTGTCGGTGCAACGCATTTGGGGGCATTTTTCTGTCCCCGGGCTAAACGGGAGAACGGCCGAGAGGGCGGGTTTTGGTTCATGTGATCAGTCTCTCGGCCGCGCTATTCGCCACGTGGCTTTTGCTTTCCGGCCACTACTCTCCCCTGATAATTGGTTTCGGCGCCGCCTCTTCTATCGTCGTGGTGGCCATCTGCCAGCGCATGGACGTGGTCGACCACGAAGGACATCCCATCCAACTCGGTCCGGGAGCGGTGTGGTACTGGATCTGGCTGGCCTACCAGATCGCCAAGTGCAACCTCGAGGTGGCCTGGCTGATCGTCTCGCCGAGCCGCACCGCCGATCCCCGCATGGTGCGCGTGCACGCCAGCCAGCGTTCGCCGGTGGCCCAGGTGATGTACGCCAACTCGATCACCCTGACACCGGGTACCGTGACCGTGGAGTTGCAGCAAAGCGAGCTGCTGGTCCACGCCCTGACGCCCGAGGCCGCCGAGGACCTGGAGAGCGGCGCCATGGACCGGCGGGCGACGGCGGTGGAGATCTGAGCCGCCATGCTATCGGCAGCCACCATCGCCGTTCTCCTGGCCATGGCGCTGGCGCTCTTTCGCGCCCTGGCCGGGCCCACCGTGTTCGACCGTATCCTGGCCGTCAATTCGATCGCCACCTTCACCATGCTGCTGATCGCGCTGGTCGGCTTCTTGACAGGGCGGCCGGAATTCCTCGACATCGCCCTGGTCTATGCCTTGATCAACTTCATCGGCACCATCGCCGTGCAGAAATATTTCGAACACGGCGCCCTGCACCATCCGGGGCTGGAGCACGAGGACGACAGGCCCCAGACCAGTGACCCGCCCGGAGGGCCGCCATGAGCGCCTTCTGGATCGAGTTCCTGAGCGATGCCATGCTGGCTTTGGGCGGCCTGCTGGCGGTGATCAGCGGCCTGGGCATCGTGCGGCTGCCCGACTTCTACAGCCGCCTGCACGCCGCCGGTATCGGCGACACCCTGGCGCTTTGGTTGATTCTCACCGGCCTGATGCTCAAAAGCGGCCTGACCCTGGTCACGGTAAAGCTTCTGTTCATCGTCTTCTTCCTGGTTTTCACCAGTCCCACCTCGACCCACGCCCTGGTCAAGGCGGCTTACCGCAAGGGCGTCATGCCCTGGATGCGTCAGCCGGCCGGCGACGACGGAGGCGAGCCGCCATCGTAGCCCTGGTCGACATCGTCCTGCTGGTCTTTCTGGTGATCATCGCCGGGGCCATCATCTGGCAGCGTAACCTGATTGCCGCCGCCATGCTGGCCGGCATCTACAGCCTGTTGGTGGCCTCGGTTTTCGTCATTCTCGACGCCGTCGACGTGGCTTTCACCGAGGCCGCGGTGGGTGCCGGCATCACTACGGTGCTGATGTTGGGCACCCTGGCCCTGACCGACAGCCGCGAGCGGATCCCGGTGCGCCGGCCGCTGCTGCCGCTACTGGTGGCGCTGGCGGTGGGCGGCCTCTTGATCTGGGGCACCCTCGAGATGCCGCGGCTGGGCGACCCAGGCGCCCCCATCCACCAGCACGTGGCCGACCGCTACATTGCCCTGGCGCCGGTCGAGACGGGCCTGCCCAATATGGTGACCTCGGTGCTGGCCAGCTATCGCGGCTACGACACGCTGGGCGAATTGACGGTCATCTTCACCGCTGGCATCGGCGTCATGCTGTTGCTGGGCAGGCGACGGCCGCACGGCGGCAAGTCAGACGGCGGCAAGTCAGACGAGGGAGCCGGGAGCGGCGGAGGGACCTCGGCATGAGGCATCACCTGGTGCTTAGGGCAATCGCCAAGATGCTCATCCCCTTCATCCTGCTGTTTGCCCTCTACGTGCAGTTCCACGGCGATTTCGGGCCCGGCGGCGGTTTCCAGGCCGGCGTCATCTTCGGCTCGGGGTTCATCCTCTATGCCCTCATCTTCGGTCTCGAAGCGGTCCAGCGGGTGGCTCCCCCTGGCGTCGTTTCGACCTTCGTAGCCCTTGGCCTCCTGCTTTTTGCCGGGGTCGGCGTGGCGACGATGTTTTTTGGCGGTGCCTACCTCGACTACGGCACGCTGGGGGCGGATTTCGTGGCCGGCCAGCACCTCGGCATCCTGCTCGTCGAGCTTGGCGTCGGCATCACCGTGGCAGCCGTCATGATGGCCATCTTTTTCGCCTTCGTGGCCCGGGACCAGTAGCGTGGAGTGGCTCGGGCACGTCAATTACTGGGTCTTCGTAGTCTTGCTAATGGCCGGACTCTATACTGTCATGGCGCGGGGCAACCTGATCAAGAAGATCATCGGCCTCAATATCTTCCAGGCCTCGGTGTTCCTGCTCTACATCACCATGGGCAAGATCTACGGTGGCACCGCACCGATCGCCGTCGCCGACGTGAACGGGGGCGCCGCAGGGGACGCCACTGGGGGCGTGGTCTATTCCAACCCGCTGCCGCACGTGCTGATCCTCACCGCCATCGTCGTCGGCGTCGCCACCTCGGCGCTGGGATTGGCGCTGGTGGTGCGCATCCGCGAAGCCTACGGCAGCATCGAGGAAGACGAAATCGAGCGCCAGGAGCAGGCCCCGTGATCGCCGCCCACCTGCCGGCACTGCAGGTCGTGGGCCCGTTGCTGGCGGCGCCACTTTGCCTGCTGGCGCGGCGCGGCGGCCTGGCCTGGGCGCTCTGCCTGGCGACCTGTTGGGCGGCCCTGGCGATGTCCCTGGCGCTGGCACTGCAAGTCAACGCCTCGGGGCCGATCTCTTACGCCCTGGGCGATTGGGCGGCACCTTGGGGCATCGAATACCGCCTCGACATCGTCAACGCTTTCGTGCTGGTGATCGTCTCGGCCATCGCCGCCCTGGTGGCGCTGTTTGCCCGCCACTCCGTGGCCCGCGAGATCGAGCCCGACCGCCAGCACCTCTTTTATGCCGCCTTCGTGCTGGTGCTGACCGGCCTTTTGGGCATGACCATCACCGGCGACGCTTTCAACGTCTTCGTTTTTCTCGAGATCTCGTCGCTGGCCAGCTACACCTTGATCAGCCTGGGCCGCGACCGCCGCGCCCTGGTGGCGGCCTACCGTTACCTGGTGATGGGCACCATCGGCGCCACTTTTTTCCTCATCGGCGTCGGCCTGATCTACATGGTCACCGGCACCCTCAACATCGCCGACATGGCGGAGCGCATCCGGCCTTTGCACGACACCCGCCCGGTGCTTGCCGCCTTCGCCTTCATCACGGTGGGTTTGGGCCTGAAACTAGCGCTCTTTCCGCTACACCTCTGGCTGCCCAACGCCTACGCCTATGCCCCTTCGGTGGTCACGGCGCTGCTCGCCGGCACGGCCACCAAGGTGGCGGTTTATCTGTTGCTGCGCTTCGTCTTCACGCTGTTTGGCCCGACCTTCGCCTTCGCCGGCCAGCCGCTGGCCATGCTGCTGATGGCCCTGGCCCTGGTGGCTATCCTGGCCACCTCGACCAGCGCCATCTTCCAGCAAGACGCCAAGCGTCTGCTGGCCTATTCCTCGGTGGCCCAGATCGGCTACATCGTGCTCGGCATCTCGCTGCTCACGCTGGCCGGCATGACGGCCGGCATGGTGCATCTTTTCAACCACGCCCTGACCAAGACGGCGCTCTTTTTGGCCTTGGGCGCCGTCTTCTATCGTCTGGGTTCGGCCCGCATCGACGACCTGGCCGGCATCGGCCGGCAGATGCCACTGACCATGTTCGCCTTCGTCATCGCCGGGTTCAGCCTCATCGGCGTACCCATGACGGTGGGCTTCGTGAGCAAGTGGACGCTGATCAGCGCCCTCTTCGACCGGGGCTTGTGGCCGCTGGCGGTGCTGGTGCTGCTGGGTTCGCTGCTGGCCGTAATCTACATCTGGCGGGTGGTTGAGGCGGCCTACTTCCGGCCCCGCCCCGAAGGTGCCGAGGCCGTGGCCGAGGCGCCGCTGGCCATGCTGCTACCGCTCTGGCTGCTGGTCGCGGCCAGCGTCTACTTCGGCCTCGACACCTCGCTCACCCTGGACACCGCCGAGCGCGCCGCCGGGCTGCTGCTGGGGGCGCTGGGATGAGCGGCGCCTTGGCCACCGGCCTGGCAGTGCTGGTGCCGCTGATCGGCGCGCTGTTTATCGCTGCCGCGCGGCGCCATCCCAACCATCGCGAGGCGGCGACGCTGGTGACGGCGGCGGCGCTGTTTATCCTGGTGGTGTCGCTGCTGCGGCCGGTGATGGCCGGGGCCCGGCCCGGCCTCGAGCTGATCGAGATCTTCCCCGGCCTGGCCCTGGCCTTCAAGGTCGAGCCGTTGGGGCTGTTGTTCGCCCTGGTTGCCAGCTTTCTCTGGATCGTCACCTCGATCTATTCCATCGGCTACATGCGGGGCCACGGCGAACAGAACCAGACGCGCTTCTACATCTCGTTTGCCATTGCGCTGAGCGCCGCCATCGGCGTCGCCTTTGCCGCCAACATGCTGACGCTTTTCCTCTGCTACGAGATGCTGACGCTGTCGACCTACCCGCTGGTCACCCACTCGGGCGACGACAAGGCGCGGCGCTCGGGGCGCGTCTATCTGGGCATCCTGCTGGGCACCTCGATCGGCTTCCAGTTGCTGGCCATCCTGTGGACCTGGTCGCTGGCCGGTACGCTGGACTTCACAGTGGGCGGCATCCTGGCCGGCAAGGCCTCGCCAGGGCTGATCTCGGTGTTGCTGGTGCTCTATATCCTCGGTATCGGCAAGGCGGCACTGATGCCCTTCCACCGCTGGCTGCCGGCGGCCATGGTGGCGCCGACGCCGGTCAGTGCGCTGCTTCATGCCGTGGCCGTGGTCAAGGCCGGCGTCTTCACCGTGCTCAAGGTCTCGATCTACATCTTCGGCCTCGATCTGCTGAGCCAGGTCGAGGCCAGCCGCTGGCTCATGTACCTGGCGGCCGGCACCATCCTGATCGCCTCGGTGACCGCCATGCGCCAGGACAATCTCAAGCTCCGGCTGGCCTATTCCACCATCGCCCAGCTCTCCTACATCGTGCTCGGCGCCATGCTGGCCAATGGCCTGGGCGCCATCGGCGGCGGCATGCACATCGCCATGCACGCCTTCGGCAAGATCACGCTGTTTTTCTGTGCCGGCGCCATCATGGTGGCCGCCCACAAGACCGAGGTCAGCGAAATGAAAGGCCTGGGCCGGGTCATGCCGGTGACCATGGCGGCCTTCCTGATCGGCAGCCTGAGCATCATCGGGGCGCCGCCCATGGCCGGGCTGTGGAGCAAGTGGTACCTGGTGCTGGGAACCTTGGAGGCCGATAGCATGGCCATGCTGGGCGTGCTGCTGACCAGTTCGCTGCTGAGTGTCGGCTACCTCATGCCCTTTGCCATGCGGGCCTTTTTCGTCTCACCGAGCGAGGGCCCGGGAGGCAGCCCGGGGACGGGCGGCCTGAAGGAAGCCCCGCTACCCTGCCTGATCGCCATTTCGCTCAGCGCCCTGGGCTGCATCGTGCTCTTTCTTTTTCCCGAGCCGCTGCATCACTTGATGACCCTGGTGGTGACACCATGAACGATACGGCAAGGAAACATTGGCTGGTGCGGCCGCGGACCATCCGCTGGCTGTGGATCGTCGGGCTCATTGTCCTGGCCTTGCTGGTCGTCGCCGACCTGCGGGTTCACGGCCACCCCGCCTTCGGCATCGACGGCAGCTTCGGCTTCAATGCCTGGTACGGCCTCGCCACCTGCGCCGCCATGGTGATCGGGGCCAAGATCATCGGGGTCTTTCTGAAGCGCAAGGACACCTACTATGGCGATTGACGCCATTCCCCCGGCGCTGATCCTCGGACTGGGCGCCTTCCTGCTGCCGCTGAGCGGCCGCCACCTGCGACCGTTGCTCGTTCTGGGGCTGCCGCTGGTGGTGCTGTTGCAGGTATGGCAATTGGCGGACGGCTCGGGCACCGTCCTGCATCTTCTCGACTATCAGCTCGTGTTCATGCGGGTCGATGCGCTGAGCCGGCTGTTCGCCATCATCTTTGCCCTGATGGCCTTCGCCGGCGGTCTCTACGCCCTCAAACAGGAACGGGTTTTCGAGTTGGTCGCGGCCTACGTCAGTGCCGGCAGCGCCATCGGCATTACCATGGCCGGCGACCTGATCACGCTGTTCATCTTCTGGGAGACCCTGGCACTTTCGGCGACCGTGGTGGTGCTGTCGGCCGGCGGCCAGCGCGTGCGCCGGGCCTCGATGCGATATCTGCTGGTCCACCTGTTCGGCGGCTCGCTGCTGATGGTGGGCATCTTCCTGCAGATCTCGGCGGCGGGAACCACGGCCTTCGAAGCGATGCAGCCCGACAGCTTGGGATGCGGACTGATTCTGGCCGCGGTTCTGGTCAACGCCGCGGCCCCGCCACTGTCGGCCTGGCTCCCGGACGCCTATCCCGAGGCCTCCTATTCAGGCACCGTGTTCCTTTCCGCCTTCACCACCAAGACGGCCGTTTACGTGCTGCTGCGCGGCTTTCCCGGGGCGGAGATCCTGATCTTCTTCGGTTGCTTCATGATGTTCTACGGCATCATCTATGCGTTGCTGGAAAACGACATGCGGCGAATTCTCGCCTACAGCATCGTCAACCAGGTGGGCTTCATGGTCACCGGCATCGGCATCGGCAGCGAAATGGCGCTCAACGGCGCTGCCGCCCATGCTTTCACCCACATCATCTACAAGGCGCTGCTGCTGATGTCGGCGGGATCGGTTCTCTACATGACCGGCAAGCGCAAATGCACCGATCTCGGCGGCCTCTTTCAAAGCATGCCGCTGACCACGCTGTGTGCCATCGTCGGCGCGCTGTCGATCTCGTCGTTCCCGCTAACCTCGGGCTTCATCAGCAAGTCGATGATCTCCCAGGCCGCCGCCGACCAGCACCTGGCCATTGCCTGGTTCCTCCTGACCGCGGCCTCGGCCGGGGTCTTCCTTCATGCCGGCATCAAATTTCCCTGGTTCGTCTTTTTCCAAAAGGATTCGGGGATGCGACCCTCGGACCCACCCTGGAACATGCGGCTGGCCATGATCCTGTTCGCCACCTTTTGCATCGGGCTGGGGATCTGGCCGGAGTACCTTTATGCCCTGCTGCCCTTCAGCGTCGACTACGCCCCCTATACGGTGCCCCATGTGGTCAACATGCTGCAGCTCCTGATGTTCTCGGGCCTGGCTTTCTTCCTCTTGCTGCCGCTGATGAAACGGACGCTGACCATTACGCTGGACGTCGACTGGTTCTACCGCTGGCTGGCCCCCGAGCTGTTGGGCGTTCTGATGCGCTGGGGCGGACGCATCGACCAGAGCGTTCGCGGCTTTGCGCTGTGGCTGCTGGGCCGCCTTGTGAGCCAGGCCGCCAGCCTGCACGGCCCCCAGGGCCATTTCGCACGCGCCGCCAGCAGCAGCCGCGCCGCCGCCGTGGTGGTGATGGCGCTGGGGGTGATGCTTGTGATCTACTATTTCTGAAGCCCAATACGGGCACAGGAGGGCACGACATGAGCGAAGGTTTCGCCGGCCGCACCGGCATCGTCACGGGCGCTGCCAAGGGCATCGGCGCCGCCACCGCCCGGGCCCTGGTGGCCGCCGGGGCCCGGGCGGCGCTGTTTGACGTCGACGACAAAGCGGGCCAGGCGCTGGCCGACGAACTGGGCGACGCCGCCGCCTATTGGTCGGCCGACGTGGCCGACTGGGAATCCGCCGACAGCGCCGTCGAGGAGGTGTCGGAGCGCTTCGGCAGCGTCGATTTCCTGGTCAACAACGCCGGCATCGCGCCGCCGCGCACGCTGGCCAACATCCCCGACGGCGACTGGGAGCGGGTGCTGGGCGTCAACCTGACCGGCGCTTTCAACTGCACCCGGGCTGCGGTTCCCTATATGAAAGAGGCCGCTGGCGGCGCCATCGTCAACATCTCCTCGGTGGCCGGCAAGAACATCTCGATGCTGGCCGGCATGCACTACACCACCTCGAAATGGGGCCTCATCGGCTTTTCCCGCCACATGGCCTACGAGCTCGCCCAGTTCGGCATCCGCGTCAACATCGTCTGCCCCGGACCGACGCTGACGCCGCTGGTGGAACAGAACCTGAGCGCCGAAAAGCGCGCCGCCAACGCCGAGAACTTTCCCCTGGGCCGCTGGGTCATGCCCGACGACATCGCCAACGCCGTGATGTTCTTCCTGGGCCCGGGCGCCGCCATGTGTGCCGGTGCCGAGTTGATCGTCGACGGCGGTATTTTGATCGGTAGCGGCGCCGCCTATCCGGACTATATGGAGATCCGGGGCGACCAGCCGGCCGAGCGCAAGATCGTGCGGCCGGGGGAGTAATCAGCAAAGGCCCCGCGCCATGATCGTCGATGCGCCGCTGAAGTTTCCCGAAGAGATCTGCTTCGCCATTTTGGGCGAGAGCGAGATCTCCAAGGTGCTGGTCAAGATCCTGGAACTGCTCAGGCCCCAGGCCACTTTCGCGGGCTTCGTCGACGACCCGGTCGAGGCCGGCGAGAGCGTGCTGGTGATCTGCGAGCTCGAACGTGATGCGGCCCGGGATCTCTTTTTGTCACGGCGCGACGATCCGGACATCATCTTCATGCCGCTGCCGGTGGACGAGATGTGGTCCTACTGGGAGTTCGCCTGTCATTTCCTCGACCGGCTGAGCTACGACGACGGCGAGGTTAGGACCTCGCGCCAGGACTTCGTCGAATTGCTGCATGCCCGGGGCCGGGCCAAGAAGGATCCGCAACCCGGCGAGCCGCAGTTGACGCCGCACAGCTACCTCAGCCTGATCTCCGAAACGGTGATGAAGCACGAGGAAGATGTCGTCGAAGTACTGCGGGGTTTGTCCGACGACCACAGCCGCCAGGTTTACAAGATGCTGATCGCCGGCGAGCCCGAGCAGCACTGGAGCCACTACACCGCCCGCGCCTTCAAATCCGTGCAGTATTTCGACTACATCCGCCACCAGCACTGCCAGGTGGTGCTGAACGGCGGCGTGCTGGGAGGCTATGAGTTGCCCTTCTTCATCTCGCACCTGCCCATGGGGGCCGAGATCCACAACGTCGATCCGCTGGGGCACGACCCCCTGACCGATTACGTGCGGCCCTGGATCGAGGCCGGCAGCCACCGCGTGGTCGAACACAAGGTGGCGCTGGAGGAATATTGCGGCGAGGTCGAGTTGCCCTTCGACGACGAGGGCGAGGTCTCGCTCTACGCCAAGCTGGCGCTGCCCGACCTGCCCACCGTGGCCTTTCCCTGCCTGACCATGGACGAATTCGTGTCGCGGCAGGGCTTCGAGCGCCTCGACCTGATCAAGCTCGACCTCGAAGGCGCCGAAAGCAAGATGCTGACCAAATCGATCGAAACCATCCGGCGCTTCCGGCCGCAACTGGCCATCAGCATCTACCACTTCACCTTCGATTTCTGGAATATCCCGCGGCTGCTCTTCCGGGCCTGCCAGGATTACACCTTCCACGTCGAGGTCTATAGCTTTGAGCGCTGGGAGACGATTTTTTATGCCATTCCCAAGGAACTGGGGGGCGGGTAGACGGAGAACCGTCGCTGGGTGTAGCGATCAATCTGGGGCAAATGATCGTCGTCGCCGTGGTTTTCCTACGATTGCTCGCCTGATGTTGCTGCGCAACGCTGTTCTCGTCGGCGCGCTGCTGCTGGCCGGCTGTTCCGGCCATTGGCTGAGCTTCTTCGGCCAGCAGAATCCCCTGGTCGGGCGTATCTGGGACGTGGCCGGCGAGGAATTCATCACGGAACGGGAACTGATCGGCCGCCTCGGCCAAGCCACCTACGTCATGCTCGGCGAGAAGCACGACAATTTCGACCATCACCGCCTGCAGGCCCAGATGCTGCGCCAGCTCTATGATTTCGGCCGGAACCCGGCGCTGGCTTTCGAGATGATCGATTTCGACCAGGCCGCGGCCCTGCAGGGCCACTTGGCGGCCACCCCCAAGGACACGGCCCAGGCCGCCCAAAGTATCGGCAAGGCGGTGAAGTGGGAGCGCACCGGCTGGCCCGACTGGCAGCACTACCGGCCACTGGCCCAGGCGGCGCTGGCGGCCGGGGCGCCGGTGGTGGCAGCCAACCTGCCCAGGCGCCTGAGCCGCGCCATCGGCAAGCAAGGATACCATGCCCTCGAGGCCGATCTGGTCAGCCGCACCGGCCTCGACCAGCCTCTTCACCCCTACGACCGCCTGGCCATGGAGAAGGAAATCGGCGCCTCGCACTGCGGCTACCTGCCCAAGCTGGCTGTGCCGGCCGTCGCCCGGGTGCAGCGCGCCAAGGATGCCGCCATGGCCGATGCTCTGGTGCGCGTCGGGGCCAGCGCCGTGCTCATCGCCGGCGCCGGCCACGCCCGCTCCGATCACGGCGTGCCCATGGTGCTGGACCGCCTGGCACCCGATGCCATGGTGCTGTCGCTAAGCTTCCAGGAGGTCCGGATCGGAGACGAGGAGGCCGCGCGCTATGCCGAGAGCTACCTCGCCGAGCGCTTGCCGTTCGACTTCGTGTGGTTCACGCCGCGCCGTGATACCGGTAATCCATGCGAGAGATTTAAGAAGCAATTACAAAAACTTAAAAAGAAAAGCTAAGGTTTTTTCTTAAGTTTATCTGGGTCCGGCGCGCTGTGTTGCCGACCCGGCCCCTGCACCCGTTCGACCAGCGCCCTGAGGTCCGGCGGCAGGGCCGCGGCATCGAGCTGATCGAGGCTCGGCGGCCCGGCCTCCGGGGTCTCTGCGGCCTTGGCCTCCTTGCCGGCCGCCTCGGCCGCCTGGCTCTCGGCCACGACCTCGCGCAACTGCGATGGCAGGCTGTCGAGATCGATGCTGGCGGCAGGTTTTGCCGCCGGCTTAGGCGCCGCCTCGGGGGGAGCGGACTTCGGCGCCTGTCTACCACCGCCGGGCACCCATTTCTCCGCCTTCTTGCCGTCCATGGTCCAAAATTCGCGATCGTCGGGCGGCGGCTCGACCAGCGGTGGGTTGAGGCGATAGGCATCGGCCAGGGCGGCAACCTCGATCTCGACGTTGGCTTCGTCCTCGTCCAGGCACTCGCGGAAGGCCAGGTCGCGCCGCACCAAGGCCGGCAGCTCATCCGCCGTCTGGCCCACCGTAGCGGGCCCACAGGCCGTCGAGAAAGACCATGATTTCGCTTTTCAGGGGGCTCGCCTTGAGCTTCGGCAACGGGCCGTCGAAAACGTGGAAGACGCTGGGCTCGAGCGGCCCCAGCTCGCTGGCCAGGAAGGTCGCCGGCATCAGCTTGCAGCCCTCGTTGGCGGCAGCATAGTGGGCCTGGGCCAGGTATAGCAGGCGCTGCAGCTTCTGGGCCGACAGCCGCACCTCGGCCGAGGCGCCGCGGGCCAGCAGCCAGAGCACCACGTCGAAGGTCGATCGCACTGCCGGTGAACGCACCGAATTCGCCCCTAACCGGGTTGCCGTCGAGGCATTATAGGGAGGCAGACCGTGACCAGGCGAAAAATACCGGCTAGGTTCCGCAGAGATTTCGAGAGCCGGAGGACGACAGCATGGAAATGACCGGGGAACATCGCATTCCGGCGCCGCGCCAGCAGGTCTGGGAGGCCCTCAACGACGCCCAGGTGCTGGCCGCCTGCATTCCCAATTGCCAGGCCGTGGAGAAGCTGTCGGAGACCGAATTCAAGGCCACCGTTTCGCTCAAGGTGGGGCCGGTGCGGGCCAAGTTCGGCGGCAAGATCACGCTTTCCGAGCTTGACCCCCCGGCCAGCTTCAGCATCAACGGCGAGGGCCAGGGCGGCCCCGCCGGCTTCGCCAAGGGCGGCGCCCAGGTGACTCTCGATGCAGAGGAAGACAACAGTACCACGGTGTTGCGCTATCGGGCCCAAGCCAACGTCGGCGGCAAGCTGGCACAGATCGGCTCGCGCCTGGTCGACACCGCGGCCAAGCAGATAGCCGGGCAATTCTTCGAGGCCTTCGTGGCCCACATGACGGCCGCCGCCGAAACCGCGGCACTAGCCGCCGCGGAGCAGCCCGCTGCATCTCCGCCACCGCCGGCCGCCGAGCCGGCCGGCCTGCCGCCCGTGGTCTGGGTCGCCAGCCTGATCGCCATCGTCTTCGTCGGTCTGATCTATTACGGCCTGAAGCAATAACGCTGTCGTGATTCCGTAAAGAACCGGCTTGACGCCCCGCAAGCGGGGCGGGAGACTGTCAGCCGCGAGGGGTCATGTTCTCCCCGGCGCCGCTGCCGGAGGGGGACGCAAGCAACGACCCCAAGAAAAAGAATAACTGAGGCATTTCAAGGGAGGACGCTAATGCCCACCGTAACTCTCACGGTGAACGGGAAGCAGATGTCTGCGGAGGTCGAAGGCCGCACCCTTCTCGTTCAGCTCCTGCGTGAGCATCTTCATCTCACCGGCACCCACGTCGGCTGCGACACCAGCCAGTGCGGCGCCTGCGTCGTGCACCTCGATGGCAAGGCCATCAAGTCCTGCACCACGCTGGCCTTGCAGGCCGACGGCGGCGACGTCGTCACCATCGAGGGCCTGGCCGATGGCGACACCCTGCATCCCATGCAGGAGGCCTTCCGCGAAAATCATGCCCTGCAGTGCGGCTTCTGCACGCCCGGCATGGTGATGAGCGCGGTCGACATCGCCAAGCGCCACGGCAACCCCGACGAAGCCACCATCCGGGCCGAGCTCGAGGGCAACATCTGCCGTTGCACCGGCTATCACAACATCGTCAAGGCCATCGCGGCCGGGGCCAAGGGAATGGGGGGCTGATCATGGCAGAGAATGGCATCGGCGCCCGCCTGGTGCGCAAGGAAGACCAGCGCTTCCTCACCGGCAAGGGCAACTATACCGACGACATCACATTGACAGGGCAGACGTACGCCGCCTTTGTGCGCTCGCCCCACGGCCACGCCGTGATCCAATCCATCGACACCAGTGCCGCGGCAGCCGCGCCCGGCGTGGTGGCGGTACTGACCGGCGACGACGCCGAGGCCGACGGCATCGCGCCGCTGCCTTTCGGTGCCTCGCTGACCGGCAAGGACGGCGAGCCCAACAAGGCGCCGCCCCATCCCGTGCTGGCCCAGGGCAAGGTGCGCTACGTCGGCGACCACGTCGCCGTCGTCATCGCCGAGACCTTGGCCCAGGCCAAGGACGCGGCCGAGAAGGTGGCGGTCGATTACGACGCGCTGCCGGCTGTCACGTCGCTGGCCAAGGCCACCGCGTCGGGCGCGCCGCAGCTTCACGACGACGTGCCCGACAACGTCGTGCTGGATTGGGAATTCGGCGACAAGGCGGCCGTCGACGAAGCCTTCGCCGGGGCCCACCACGTGGCCAAACTCGACCTGGTGAACAACCGCATGGTCACCAATCCCATGGAGCCCAGAGCGGCGAATGCCGATTACAACACCGGCACCGGCGAAACCACGCTTTACGTCACCTCACAGAACCCGCATGTCCATCGCCTGGTCATGTCGGCCTTCGTGCAGGTCGCACCCGAGCACAAATTCCGTGTCGTGGCGCCCGACGTGGGCGGCGGCTTCGGCTCCAAGATCTTCGTCTACAACGAAGAAGTGGTGTGTGCCTGGGCGGCTCGCCGGGTGGGCCGGCCGGTCAAGTGGAACGGCGATCGGTCCGAGGCCTTCCTCTCGGACGCGCACGGCCGCGACCACCTCACCACGGTGGAACTGGCGCTCGACGAGAACGGCAAGTTCCTGGGCCTGAGGGTATCTTCCAAGGCCAACATGGGAGCCTACCTGCAGCTCTTCTCGGCCACCATCCCGACGCTTTTCCACGCCTTCCTGCTGGCCGGCCAGTACACCACGCCGGCCATCTACATCGAGATGATGGCGGTGCTGACCAACACCGCGCCGGTCGATGCGGCGCGCGGTGCGGGACGGCCCGAGGCGGCCTATCTGCTGGAACGCGTGGTCGACGTGGCGGCCGCCGAGATGGGCCTGGATCCAGCCGAGATCCGCAGGCGCAACTTCATCCCGGCCGATCAGTTCCCCTACCAAACGCCGGTGGTGCAGTGCTACGATTCGGGCGACTATAACGCCGCCCTGGACAAGGCGCTGGCCAATTCCGATTACGCCGGCATGGAGGCCCGCCGGGCCGAAGCCAAGGGCCGAGGCAAGTACCGCGGCATCGGCCTCTCGGCCTACATCGAGGCCTGCGGCGTCGCCCCCTCGGCGGCGGTGGGATCCTTGGGCGTCGGCGTTGGTCTGTGGGAATCGGCGCAAGTGCGCTTCAACCCGACGGGCAATGTCACCGTCTTCACCGGCGCCCATAGCCACGGCCAGGGCCACGAAACGGCCTTTGCCCAGCTTGTCGTCGATCGCCTCGGTGTGCCGGTGGAGAACATCGAGGTGGTGCACGGCGATACCGACAAGGGCCCCTTCGGCATGGGCACATTCGGCTCACGCTCGCTGCCGGTGGGCGGCGTCGCCATCGTCAATGCCTGCGACAAGATCGTCGAGAAGGGCCGCAAGATCGTTGCCCACATACTCGAGGCAGCCGAAGACGACATCGAGTTCAATGACGGCAACTTCAGCGTGGCCGGCACCGACAAGGTCATGAACATCGGCGAGGTGGCCTTCGCCGCCTATGTGCCCCACAACTACCCCGAGGGCCTGGAGCCGGGCCTTGACGAAAAAGCCTTCTTCGATCCCATGAACTTTTCGTTCCCGGCGGGCTGCCACGTCTGCGAGGTCGAGATCGACCCCGAGACCGGCAGCGTCGAGATCGTCAAGTACACGGCGGTCGACGATTTCGGCACCATCGTCAACCCGCTGATCGTCGAAGGCCAGGTCCACGGCGGCATCGCCCACGGTGTCGGCCAGGCCCTGACCGAGCTCTGCCTCTACGACGACGACGGGCAGATCCTGACCGGCTCCTACATAGACTACACCATGCCCCGGGCCGACAACCTGCCCAACTTCGACGTCGACTACGCCCCCACCCAGCCGCCGCACAATCCGCTCGGCGTCAAGGGTTGCGGCGAAGCCGGCGCCATCGCCGCCCCACCGGCGGTGATCAACGCCATCGTCAACGCGCTGGCACCGCTGGGCATCACCACGATCGACATGCCGGCCACGCCGCAAGCTGTGTGGCAGGCCCTGCAATCAGCGCCCAAAGCGGCCGAGTAGGGGGACACATCATGTATGACTTCCAGTACCACCGACCCGGCAGCGTCGACGTCGCGGCCGCGGCCCACAAAGCCGCCAGCGAAGGCCTCTATCTGGCCGGCGGCCAGACCTTGATCCCGACGCTCAAGCAGCGCCTGGGCTCGCCCAGCGACCTGGTTGATCTCGGCCGTATCGCCGACCTCAAGGGCATCACGGCCGACGCCGGCGGCGTCACCATCGGGGCCATGACCACACATGCCGAAGTGGCGGCCTCGGCCGACGTGGCTGGGGCCATCCCGGCCCTGGCGGCCCTGGCCGGCGACATCGGCGATCCCCACGTGCGCAACGCCGGCACACTGGGGGGCTCGTTGGCCACCAACGACCCGGCCGCCGACTATCCGGCGGCGGCGCTCGCACTGGGTGCCACCATCAAGACCAACAGCCGCGAGATCGCCGCCGATGATTTCTTTACCGGCATGTTCGAGACGGCCTTGAACGAAGGTGAAATCATCACCTCGGTAAGCTTCCCGGCACCCCAGTCGGCGGCCTATCGGAAGTTCAAGAACCCGGCTTCGCGCTATGCCATCGTCGGGGTCTTCGTGGCCAAGACCGCGGACGGCGTACGCGTCGCGGTCACCGGGGCGACCCATGTCGCCCACCGCGGCCCGCGCCTCGAGGCGGCACTCAACGAGAACTTCACGGTCGCCGCCGTCGACAGCGTCGATTTGCCCGTGGAGAGCTTGAATTCGGACATCCACGCCAGTGCTGAATATCGCGCCCATCTGGTCAAGGTGATGGCCAAAAGGGCGATCGCCGCCTGTTGACAGGGCCACGCTTTGGCCCAACCTTTGTTTCGGGGGAGGTTCGCCTCCCCCGATACTTTTTCAGACAGAGATCCCCAAGGCGATGGCGCATTCCCTGCCCCAGTCGATCGACGAGACGCGTGAGCTTTTGCAAGCCGGCAACTACGTCGCCGACCGCAGCCTGGCCACGGCGCTTTTCCTCAGTTTGAAGTTGGCCCGGCCGCTGTTTCTCGAGGGCGAAGCCGGGGTCGGCAAAACGGAAATCGCCAACGTGCTGGCGGCTACCCTGGGCCGGCGCCTGGTGCGGCTGCAGTGCTACGAGGGCCTCGATGTGGGCTCGGCGGTCTATGAATGGAACTACGCCGCCCAGATGATCGAGATCCGCCTGGCCGAGGCGGCCGGCATCAGCGACCGCGGCCAGTTGGCCGAGGACGTCTTCGCCGAGCGTTTCCTCATTCGCCGGCCGCTGTTGCAGGCCCTGGAGCCCGACCCGGCGGGTCCGCCGGTGCTGCTGATCGACGAGCTCGACCGCACCGACGAGCCCTTCGAGGCCTACCTGTTGGAAGTGCTGGCCGACTTTCAGATCTCGATCCCCGAGATCGGCACCATCAAGGCGCCCGAGCCGCCCATCGTGGTGATCACCTCCAACCGCACGCGCGAAATCCACGACGCCCTGAAGCGGCGCTGCCACTATTACTGGGTCGACTATCCCCAGGCCGAGCGCGAGCTGGAGATCCTGACCCTCAAGCTGCCCGGCATCCAGGCCACGCTAAGCCGCCAGGTCGTGGCCTTCATCCAGGAGCTGCGTGATGGCGATTACTTCAAACTTCCGGGCATCGCCGAGACCATCGACTGGGCCACCGCTCTGACGCAACTGGATGCCCTGGCACTGGACCCGGAGACCGTCAACGACACCCTCGGCGTGCTGCTCAAGTACCAGGACGACATCGAGAAACTGCGGGGCAGCGAGGCCAAGCGCGTGCTCGACAAGGTCAACGCGGAATTGGCCGCCGTGGGTTAGGGCGGACATGAAAAATGCCGCATCCGCCCCCGACACAGGCGGCAAGCTGGCCGCTAACATCATGCATTTCGGCCGCGTGCTGCGGGCCGCCGGGTTGCCCATCGGGCCGGGCAAGGTGATCCATGCGCTGCGCGCCGTCGAGGCCACCGGCATCGGCAGCCGGGCCGACCTTTACTGGACGCTGCACGCCGTCTTCGTCAATCGGCGCGACCAGCGCGAGGTCTTCGACCAGGCCTTCCATATCTTCTGGCGCAACCCGCAGATCCTGGAAAAGGCCATGTCGTTGCTGCTGCCCTCCATCGAGGGCGGCGAGAGCGAAGTCGACAAAGCCAGCCGGCGGGTGCAAGAGGCACTCTTCCCCGGAGCCGGCGAGAGACCGGACCAGCAGCCCGGCGACGAGATGGTGATCGACGCCAGCGGCAGCCATTCGCCCAGCGAGGTGCTGCAGCACAAGGACTTCGAGAGCATGTCGGCGGCCGAGGTGGAGGAGGCCAAACGCCTCATCGCCAACCTCAAGCTGCCCATCATGATGGTGCCGACGCGGCGCTTTCAGGCCCACCCCCTGGGACCCCGCGTCGACATGCGGGCGACGCTGCGGGCGGGCTTGCGCTCGGGCGCCGACATCATCCCCTTGCGCCGCCGCCAGCGCCGGCGGCGTCATCCGCCGCTGGTCATTCTCTGCGATATCTCGGGCTCCATGAGCCGCTATTCGCGCATGCTGCTGCATTTCGTGCATGCCATCACCAACGACCGCGACCGCGTCCACAGTTTTGTCTTTGGCACGCGGCTCACCAACATCAGCCGTCAGCTGCGCCAGCGCGACGTCGATCTGGCCCTGGAGAAGGTCAGCGAACTGGTCGAGGACTGGTCCGGCGGCACCCGCATCGGCCACTGTCTCAAGGACTTCAACCGCCACTGGTCGCGCCGCGTGCTGGGCCAGGGGGCGCTGGTGCTGTTCATCTCCGACGGTCTCGACCGCGACACGGGCCATGGCCTGCAGGGCGAAATGGAACGGCTGCACAAGTCCTGCCGGCGCTTGATTTGGCTCAACCCGTTGTTGCGTTATAAGGGTTTCGAGCCTAAATCGCTTGGTATCAAGGCGATCTTGCCCCATGTGGACGAGTTTCGCACAATTCACAATCTGGCCAGCCTGGGCGACCTGACCCAGGCGCTGGGCCGCGAAATGCCAAGAACGGAGGAAGGCGTGAGCGAATTTCTCAAAGCGGCATCATGAGCGATCAACACACCTGGCCCGACGACGTGCTGGAACAGGCCGCCGCCTGGCGCCAGGCCGGGCGTGATGTGGCGCTCGCCACCGTGGTTTCGACCTGGGGCTCCTCGCCCCGGCCGGTGGGCAGCCAGTTGGCGGTCGACGGCGACGGTGCTTTCGTCGGTTCGGTCTCGGGCGGCTGCATCGAGGGCGCCGTGGTCAAGGAGGCGCTGGAGGTCATCGCCGGCGGCCCTCCCCGGGTGCTCGATTTCGGCGTCAGCGACGACCAGGCCTGGGAGGTCGGCCTGGCCTGCGGCGGCAAGGTCGAGGTCTACATCGAGGCCGTGGAATGAAATCGGCTACCCTCGGGGCCCTGCTGGCCGAACGCGCCGCCAAGCGACCGGTGGCGCTGGCCACCAACCTGACCGACGGCGAGGAACGCCTGCTCTACCCCGACAAGCTGGATGGCGAGCCCGATGCCGATTTGGCCGAGGCGGTCCGGAAGGCCTTTCATTCCGACCGCTCCGGGCCGGTGGAGACGGCCGCCGGCACGGTCTTTCTGCATGTCTTCAATCCGCCGCTGCGCCTCATCGTCATCGGCGCCGTGCACATCACCCAGCCCCTCATACGCATGGCGGCGCTGGCCGGCTACGAGGTCTCGGTCATCGATCCCAGGCGCTCCTTCGCCACGGGAGAGCGCTTTCCCGGCGTGACGTTGATGGATGAATGGCCCGACGACGGCCTCGAGGCGCTGGCGCTCGACGCCCGCACGGCCGTGGTGACGCTGACCCACGACCCCAAGCTCGACGACCCGGCGCTGGAGGTGGCGCTACGCTCAGGGGTTTTCTATATCGGCTCCCTGGGCAGCCGCCGCACCCATGCGGCACGGCTCGAACGCCTGACCCAGGCCGGTTTCGACAAAACCGCGCTGGCCCGCATCCATGGCCCGGTGGGGCTTTCCATCGGCGCCAAGTCGCCGGCCGAAATCGCCATCTCGATCATGGCCCAGATCACCGAAGCGCTGAGGCAAACGGCGTGAAATTCGGCCCCATCCCGCTGGCCGAGGCGACCGGTGCCATTCTCGCCCACAGCGTCAAATGCTCCACCGCCGCATTCAAGAAAGGCCGGGTGCTGAGCCCCGACGACTTGGCGGTGCTGGACCGGGCCGGCATCGCCGAGGTCATGGCCGCGCGCCTGGAATCAGGCGACGTGGCCGAGGACGAAGCAGCAAAGGCCCTGGCCGAGGCCGCCGCCGGGGACGGCACCGAGGTGGCCGAGCCCTTCACCGGGCGCGCCAATCTCTATGCCGCCGAGCCCGGCCTGGCCGTCGTCGACGCCCAGCGCGTGGCCGAGGTCAATGCCATCGACGAGGCCCTGACCATCGCCACCATCGCGCCCTACGACCAGGTCGAGCCCGGGCAATTGCTGGCCACCATCAAGATCATCCCCTTTGCCGCTCCCGCGCTGGCGCTGGACATGGCGGTCAGCATCGCCGCCGGCGATGGGCCGCTGGTGCGCGTGGCGCCGCTTGTGCCACACCGGGCCGGCCTGATTTTGACCCGCTCGGCGGGCACCAAGGAAAGCGTGTTGGAGAAGACCACCGGCGTTACGCGGGACCGGCTCGAGGGGCTGGGCAGCCGGCTCGACGAGGTTCGCATTTGCGACCACGAGGCGGCCGAAGTGGCGGCCGCCATCAGCGAGCTGCGCCAGCTCGACTGCCGGCCGATCCTGCTCTTCGGTGCCTCGGCCATCGTCGACCGGCGCGACGTCATCCCGGCCGCCATCGAGCTGGCCGGCGGCAGCGTCGATCACTTCGGCATGCCGGTCGATCCCGGCAATCTTTTGCTGCTCGGGCGCCTCGGCGCCGTGCCGGTGATCGGCCTGCCGGGCTGTGCCCGTTCGCCCAAACTGAACGGCTTCGACTGGGTCTTGCAGCGCCTGCTGGCCGGCCTGACGGTGGTGCGCAGCGACCTCACGGCGCTGGGTGCCGGCGGGCTGTTGAAGGAGATTCCCAGCCGGCCGCAACCCCGCGACGGCGAAGTGGCGGAGCCACCCAGCCGGCCGCGCATCGCCGCCATCGTGCTGGCCGCCGGCCAGTCGCGCCGCACCGGCCGGCGCAACAAGCTGCTGGCCGAGATCGATGGCCAGCCCATGGTGGCCCGAGTGGTCGATGCCGTGGCGGCCTCGGCCGCCGCCACCGTGGTCGGCGTCAGCGGCTTCGAGGCCGAACGCCTAGGGGCCGCGCTGGCCGGGCGTGATCTCACCATCGTGCACAATCCACGCTTCGACGAGGGCCTCAGTACCTCGCTGCGCACGGGCCTCGGGGCCCTGACCCAGAGCGGCGCCCGGGTCGACGGCGTGATGGTCTGTCTGGGCGACATGCCCGGGGTCAAAAGCCGCCACATCGACGCCCTGATCAGCGCCTTCGACCCCCTCGAGGGCCGCGCCATCTGCGTCCCCGTCTACCAGGGCAAGCGCGGCAACCCGGTGCTCTGGGGGGCTTCGCTGTTTGCCGAGATCGCCGGCGTGGCCGGCGACGTGGGCGCTCGCCACCTCATCGGCGAACATGCCGAAGTGGTCTGCGAGGTGGCCATCGACGACCCCGGCGTGCTGCTCGACGTCGACACGCCAGAGGCCCTGGCGGCGCTTGGTGCGGGCTGAGGGGAGGCGGGCATGGCTTTCGACGTGGCACAGATCCGGGCACAGTTCCCCATCCTGAGCCGCCCGGTTCATGGCCGGGCGCTGCATTACCTCGACAACTCGGCCACCAGCCAGATGCCCGAAGCCGTGCTGGCGGCGCTGGCGGAGCACGAGACCGGCCACCGCGCCAACGTGCTGCGTGGCGTTCACTTTCTCGCCGAGGCTGCCACCGAGGCCTATGAACAGGCACGCATTCGCGCCGCCCGCTACGTCAATGCCGCCGAGGCGGCCGAGATCGTCTTTACCTCCGGCACCACCATGGCCATCAACCTGGTGGCCCATTCGCTGGGTCAGATGCTGGAGCCCGGCGACGAGGTGGTGATCACGCGCCTCGAACACCACAGCAATATCGTGCCCTGGCAGCTCTTGCGCGACCGCGCCGGCATCAAACTCAAGGTCCTGCCCGTAAGCCGCGAGGGCCGCCTCGACCTTGACGCCATCGACGAGCTGCTGACGCCACGCTGCAAGCTGCTGGCCGTCAGCCACGTCTCCAACGTCACCGGTGCCGTCAGCGATCTTGGCCGCCTGGTGGCGGCGGCCCGGGCGGTGGGCGCCATGGTGCTGGTCGACGGCGCCCAGCGCGCCCCCCACGGCGCCTTCGACGTGCAAGCCCTGGGCGTCGATTTCTACGCCTTCTCAGGCCACAAGATGTTCGGCCCCAACGCCATCGGCGTGCTCTGGGGGCGGCGTGGACTGCTCGAGGAAATGCCGCCTTTCCTGGGCGGTGGCGAGATGATCCGCAGCGTCAGCATAGCCGAGAGCACCTGGGCCCGCGTGCCCCACAAGTTCGAAGCCGGCACGCCGCCCATCGCCCAGGCCGTGGGCCTGGCCGCCGCCATGGACTGGGTCGAAAGCCTGCCCGGCGCCGCCGTGGAGGAACATCTGAACGATCTCGCCGCCGCCGTGCTCGACGGCCTGACGCTGCTCGACGGCGGCCGCGGCCGCTTGCGCCTGATCGGCCCGGCCAGCCTGCAGAACCGGGCACCGGTGATCTCGTTCCACGTCGAAGGCGCCCACCCCCACGACATCTGCCAGATCCTCGACGGCCATGGCGTGGCATTGCGCGGCGGCCACCACTGCGCCCAGCCGCTGATGGAAGCCTTCGACCTCACGGGCACGACGCGGGCCAGCCTGGCGGTCTACAATGACAGAAGCGACGTCGACGCCCTGCTCAGCGGCCTCGAAGACGCCATCGGAAAGCTGACATGAACGCCGACCTTTACCAAGACCCGATCATGATCCACGCCCGTTCCGGCGTCGGTGCCGGCCGCCTCGAGAAGCCCGACGCCACGGTGACGTTGGACAACCCGCTCTGTGGCGACCGCATCACCCTCGACGTCGCCCTCGAGGACGGCCGGGTCAGCGCCGTCGGCCACCACGTGCGGGGCTGCGCGCTCTGCCAGGCCGCGGCGGCGGTGTTGGCAGAGGCCGCGCCGGGCCAGGACCAGGGCTCGGCCGAGGCCGCCCGCGCCGCCCTGGCCGCCATGCTGGAAGGCGGCCCGGCGCCCGACGGCGCCTGGGCCGAACTGGCGGTGTTCACGCCCGTGCAAGGCCACAAAAGCCGCCACGAATGCGTGCTGCTGCCGCTCGAGGCCCTGGCCCAGGTGACGGCCGGGGACTGAGGCCGCCGGCATGGACCCCAAGGCGGGAATGGCGGCCGGCCTGAGCGCCGCCATCAGCGAATACTGGGGCGTATGGCTGGCCGGCTTCGTGGCCTGGGCGGTGGTCATGTGGCTGCTGGCCAAGGTCTGGATCTGCAGCCGCGGCGACGACTTCGGCGGCGCCACCGGCGACGATAGCGATTTCGATTTCGACTAGCCCCCCCTTGCGGCCTTAACAAATCTTAATTAAGGGGACAGGGACCAAATATTTGGAATGCCGTTAATTTTTAGCGATTTGTGGAGTTTCGGGGACAGGGACCAATCTTGTTAGGCGGGTTTTTGTTAACGAAAGGGCCGCGAAAAATTGGGGAAAAATTGGGGACAGGGACCTATTTGGAGACCAATTCCGAGGGCCTTGTTCAGAGGTCCGCAAGGAAATCCAGCACCGCCGGCGTCAGGCCGTGGGCCGGCAGGTCGTTGTGGCCGCCGTGCGGCAGATAGACCGCCTTTTTGGGCTGGTTGGCGGCGGCGAATAGGCGCCGCCCGAAGCGCGTCGGTATGACGTGGTCGCGCTCGCCGTGGATCAGCAGCAACGGCGCCCGCACGGCGCCGATCTTGGAGAGTGAATCGTAGCGGTCCTTGAGCAGCCAGCGCACCGGCAGGAACCAATAGGCCGAGGCGGCGACGTCGACGGCACTGGAAAAGGGTGCCTCCAGCACCAGCGCCGCCGGCGCGCGTTCTCTGGCCAACTGCACGGCCACCCCCGAGCCCAGCGATTCGCCGTAGATCACCAGGCGCTCGGGCGTCACGCCTTCACCCGCCAGCCAGTCCAGCGCCGCCCGGCCGTCGGCGTAGAGGCCGGCCTCGTGGGGGCTGCCGGGGTTGCCGCCGTAGCCGCGGTATTCCGCCAGCATGACGCCATAGCCGGCATCGAGGTAGGGCTTCACCTTGTAGCCCCGGCCGGCGATGTTGCCACCGTTGCCGTGGAAGTAGACCATGGTCGGACGCTGGCCGCTTGCCGGACGGTACCAGGCCATGAGCTCCAGCCCGTCAGCGGTGCCAAAGCGCACGATCTGCATCTCGGGCAGGCCGGCCTGGGCCGGCTGCGGCGGCTGGCGGTCGGGGAAATACATCAGCGAGCGCTGCATCACGTACATGATGGCGGCGAAGGCCGCGTAGGCGATGAGGACGTAGAGCGCGTTGCGGGCGATGGTGATCAGCATGGCAGCGCATTGTGCGCCGCCAGCGCCGCCGCGTCACCCCGCTCTGGTTTTCGCCTCGCCCTTGGCCCAAGATACCGGGGATTGCCCGCCTCTCAACATGGGTAACAGTTTTTCGTCATGACATAGGTTACAGTTTATTGGAGTTAGCGGTCAGTTTCGTCCGTCTGGTTTGCTTGATGGGCATGATGCGGTGCATTTTATTCTCTCCCTTGATGGTGCCGAGGATAATGGGGCCATACTTGACCAACCAGTTGTTCTCGCCGATCCGCCAAAGGCCGACTGGTTCGCCCTTGAGGGCGGAGGAGACAAAGGCGGTGCGGCCTTTCCACTTAATTTCGCCGTTGGAACGCACTTTTCGGACCTGGCAGCTCTGGTGATAGTCGGGCGAGCGTAGCTGACCGTCCCATGACCGGGGCGAAGGGCTGTAGACATCCGCCGGCGGGATCTGGCCCAGGGCCTGATGCGGCCGTTGGTGATTGAAGACCTGTTGAAAGTCGCGGAAGCGTACAAGCTGTTCCGCCAAGCTGTCCGCCGGCGGACTGGCCGTCTCCTGCTTCAGGGTCAGGTGCATGCGTTCATGACGGCCGTTCTGCTGCGGCT
>JASLXG010000043.1 GCA_030740435.1 Alphaproteobacteria bacterium
GCCCATGTACGACCTCGACGGGCTGCGCCCGGCCACCACAGCGTGGTGGCAGGGTCTGGCCCGGCATTTCAGGGCGGCTGGGTTGGCCGGGGTGCCGCCAGAGCTCAGCTGGCCGGCCGATCGCGAGACCCATTGGCGCGCGGCCGGTCTTTTGTTCAGCCAGACCTGCGGATTTCCGCTGACCCACGCGCTTTCGGGTGCACTGCGCCTGGTGGCGACGCCCTGCTATGCCGCCGCGGGCTGTGCGGGCCCAACCTACGACAGCGTCGTCGTGGTCGCCGAGACGGCGGCCTATGCCGGGCCCGCCGAGCTGGCCGGCCGACGCGCTGCCGTCAACGCCTGGGATTCGCAATCGGGCTGCAACGCCCTGGCCGACCTGGTGGCGCCACAGGGCGGGAGCGGGGGCGCCGGCGGGCGCTTTTTCGCCGAAGTGCTGGTCAGCGGAAGCCATGCCGCCAGCATCGCCCTGGTGGCTGCCGGCCGGGCCGAAGTGGCGGCCATAGATTGCGTGGTTTTCGCCCTGCTGGCGCGCCATGCACCCGGACGTCTGGCGGGGGTGCGGACACTCTGCCGCACGCGCCCGGCGCCGGCGCTGCCCTACGTCACGGCCGCCGCCAGCAGCGACGACGACCTCGCGCGCCTGCGCCAGGGACTGCGGGCGGCGCTGGCCGATCCGGCGCTCGAGGCGGTGCGTGGCGATCTGCTGATCGAAGACGCGGCTGTGCTCACGCTCGCCGATTACGACGTCATCCCGCGCATGGCGGGCGGCGCCGGGGCGGCGGAAGTTTGGGGGCGGTGCTAGCCCGGCTGCCGTTCGGCCCGCGGTGGCCAGCCGTAGAGCGCCCGGTAGCGCTGCGAAAAGTGCGAGGCCGAGGCGAAGCCGCAGGCCGTTGCCACCTCGAGCACGGACAGCGTGGTCTGGCTGAGCAGCACCTGGGCCCGATGCAGGCGTAGATCGAGGTAATAGCGCGCCGGCGGCTGGCCCAGGTACTTCCGGAACAGGCGCTCGAGCTGGCGTAGCGAGACGCCGACGCTGGCCGCCAGTTCGTGGCGGCTGAGGGGCTGTTCGAGGTTGGCTTCCATCTGGCCGATGGCGGCGATGATGCGGGGGTGGCTGACGTGCAGGCGATGGGCCAGCGACCAGCGCTGCGGCGAATCGGGCTGGCGCGGGATGCCGTGCATGAACTGTTCGGCCACCCGGGCACCGAGCTCGCTGCCATGCTGGCGGGCGATCAGGTGCAGCATCAGGTCCAGCGGCGCGGTGCCGCCCGAACAGGTGAAGCGGTCGCGGTCGATCTCGTACAAATTCGCCGAGACCTCGAGCTGGGGGAAGGCCTCCATCAAGCCGGGGATGTTCTCCCAGTGGATGGTCGAGCGGTAGCCCTTGAGCAGTCCGGCCCGGGCCAGCACATAGGTGCCGGTGCAGATGCCGCCGATGTCGGTGCCGTGCCGCGCCAGGCGGCGCAGCGCACTCATCACGCGGCGCTCGTTGTAGTCGGTGACCTCGAGGCCGGCCACGACGACCACCGTGGCCGGACCGACGAACTCATTGACCGCGGCATCGGGCACCACGGCGATGCCGTTGCTGGCCGGCACCTCGGCGCCGTCGGCGGAATAGAGCTGCCAATGGTAGAGCTCGCGCCCGCTGAGCCGGTTGGCCGAGCGCAAGGGCTCGATGGCCGAGACGAAGGCCATCATGGAAAAATTCGGCACCAGCACGAAGCCGATGCGTTGGGGTTGGCGCCGGGCCGGGTCTCCGAACATCTGCCTACTTGCGGGGTGAAGTGGTCTTGGCAGGTTGTCGGCCACATTGGGAATCAATTCAAGTTCTTTGCAGGGTCTGGTTTGCTAACCTGTTCGTGGAATTGCTGTGCCAGTGAGACCAAAGCGGAAATGAATGATTGCGAGATAGCCTTTCGGGTCCTGTTGGATGAGGCCCGTTCCTTCCTGAACCGCCAGGTTCCGGAGGCGCTGAATTTTTGCACCGGCAGCATTTTCGAAGAGCTGGCGTTGCGGCAGCCCATGGCGCAACGGCTGCCGATGTTCGAGCAGATTCCCCAATGCCTGGACCTCGCCAATTCATCGACCTTGCCCCTGCTGAGGGCCCTGGCCGGGGCCAACCAATTTCTCGAATGGCAGCAGAGCTACACGCTGGCAGACGGCTTCGACAGCCATTACCTGGCCAACTATGGCTGGTTCAACCTGATCTCCCCCGATGGCCCCTACCGCAGCCCGAATGTGCGCCTGTCCTTTGGTTACTGGAACCGCGGCCTGTACTACAAGGAACACTGGCATGAGCCTGAAGAGATGTATGTTCCGCTGGCGGGTCGGGCGCTCTTTCACAGCCAGGGAACAGCCGCCCGCGAGTGCGGGCCGGGCGACGTGGTGCGCCACCACAGCAACCAGCCTCACGCTATCGATATGGTTCCTGGCCCTTTGCTCGCCCTGGCAATCTGGCGAGGCCCGAATCTCAATAGGAAATCGGACCTGCCGCCGGCAAGGCCGGCCGGGTGAAGTTCCCTATTTGATGATCAAAACCGGGCATTTCGCCATCGTTTCGACGCGATGCGAAACGCCGCCCCGCAGCATGCCTTCGATGTCACCCATGCCCCGCGCCCCGATGACGATCATGTCCGCCTTATAGGACTGGGCCCGAGCTACGATGGACCGCGCGATCGAGCCTTCCTCGGATTCGATCTCGACATCTTTCACGCCGGCCTTGCGGGCGATGTCCAAGGCGCCGGCCAAAAGGTACTGGGCACCCTTCTTGAGCAAATCCGCGTCAATCGTCGCCATGTGTTCGGCCTTGGCGAATTTTTTCAGGCTTTCCGGCAACTGATAGGGCTTGACGACGTGAAAAAGCAGCACCTTGGCGTCCAGTCCCTTGGCCACGGTGGCGCCGAATTCAACGCATTTCAGTGAGTGCCTGGAGCCATCCACGGCAATCAGGATTTTCCCGATCATGATATCAAATCCCTGCTAGCTAGCGAATTGACTTAATGCGGTTTTGCGGCTTTGTCGCCATCGGGGGCGGCCTTTTCAAAGCCATGCAGGATCTGCTGAGGTGTCTGCTCGGCTTCAAGCAACTCATCCAAGGTGCGGTGACACGAAATGAAGTGTTCCGGCGATGGCTCCCGCACCGGAGCGGTATCCCCCTCGCAGATGCCTTCAGTGGCCACCGGACAGCGATTATAGAACGGACATCCCCGATCGGTGATTTCAACGCCGCGAGCGATGCCGATGGCCATTTCGCGTTTTTGCATGGTGTCTTCAAGCCAGCCGATCCGCATCTCCGGCACGGAACTTATCAACAGGCGCGTGTAGGGGTGGAACGGCGGCGTCAGCACCTCGTCAACCGGACCCTGCTCAACCACGCGCCCGGCATAGAGAACGACGATTTCGTCGGCGAACGAGGCCACGGTCGAAAGGTCGTGGCTGATGAACACGAACGACACGCCGGTCTTATCACGCAGGCGCTTGAGAAGCGTGATGACGTTGGCCCCGACGATACTGTCAAGAGCCGAGGTCACTTCGTCACACAACACCACCTCAGGTTCGGCGGCCAAGGCCCTGGCCAGATTGACGCGTTGCTTCTGGCCGCCCGACAATTCGCCGGGATAGCGCGATTCGAACTCCAGCGGCAATTCGACCATCTGCAACAGATCGGCGACGCGCTGACGCCTCTCCTTGCCCCGGATGCCGCGGTAGAACTCGACCGGCCGGCCCAGAATCTCACCAATGCGCTGCTTGGGATTGAGGGCGGTGTCAGCCATCTGGTAGACGAACTGGACCTTTTGCAATTCCTGCAGCGAGCGATTTCTCAGGTCGGGCTCGAGGTTCTTGCCGTCCAGCACGACCTCGCCGCTGGCGGCCGGCAACAGGCCCGCCATGACCCGCGCCAAGGTCGATTTGCCGCAGCCTGATTCGCCGATAACGCCGACCACGTGGGCGTTTTCCACCGTCACGTCGATATTGCGCAAGATGGTAATCGCCGGCTTGCCGTCAACGATGCCGCCGTAGCCCGCCGTCATGTTGTTGACGCTGAGATTGGCGATATCCTTGTCGTGCTGGTCGTCCAGTTCATCGCCCTGGCCGGCCTTCGGCGTCGGCCGGACGGCCGCCATCAGGCGCTGGGTATAGGGGTGTTGCGGATTGTTGATAATCTGGTCGACGGGGCCCTGTTCCTGCACCTCGCCCGAATACAGCACCACGATATGGTCGGCGATCTGGGCCACCATAGCCAAGTCGTGGGTGACGTATATGGCGGCCGAGCCTTCCTCGCGGATGACCTTCTTGAAGGCCTTGAGCACCTCGATCTGGGTCGTCACGTCGAGCGCCGTCGTGGGTTCGTCCAACACCAGCAAGTCGGGCTGCGAGACCAGCGCCATGGCCGCCATCAAGCGCTGCAACTGACCGCCGGAAACCTGATGGGGATAGCGCCGGCCCAGCCGGTCGGGGTCTGGCAGCTCAAGTGCGTGATAAAGATCGACGGCGCGGCGGCTGGCTTCTTCCTGCGAGAGAACGCCGTGCAGCACAGCCGATTCGGTGACCTGTTCGCCGATGGTGATGGCAGGATTGAAGGTCGCCGCCGCGCTTTGCGCCAGGTAGGCGACTTTGTTGCCCCGCAAGGCCCGCTGGTCAAGCGGGTCCATGGTGATCACGTCCTCGCCCTTGACCCGGAACTCGCCTCCGGAAAACTCCAGGCCCGGCTTGCAATAGGCCAGCGATCCCAACGAAATGGTGGTCTTGCCGGAGCCGGATTCGCCGATCAGCGCCACCACCTGGCCGGCCTTGACGTCGAAGCTGACGCCTTTGACGATGGGAATTGGCGTGCCGTCTTCCTTGCGCGCCTGGATTTTCAGATCTCTAACTTCAACGAGTTCAGCCATATCAGATCATCTTCTTGGCCAGGCTACCGCCGGACTTTGCCGAGATATCGTCAACGATCAGGTTGATGGAAATCGTGAAACTGGCGATCGCCAGGGCCGGCCAGACGGCTGCCAGCGAGCCATACCCGAGCCCTTCGAGGTTTTGCCGCACCATCGAGCCCCAGTCCGCCATGGGCGGCTGGATGCCCAAGCCCAGGAAGCTCAGGCTGGAGATGAAGAGGACCACGAAGACCAGCCGCAAGCCGAAATCGGTGGCCAGCGGCATGGCGGCGTTGGGCAGCACTTCCCGGCTGATGATCCACCACAGGCTCTCGCCTCGGGCCTTGGCCGATTCGACATAGTCCATGACCATGATGTCCTGGCCCAAGGCACGCGCTATTCGGAACACACTGGCGGCATAGATCACCGCCGCCGTGCCGATCAAAATGGGTATCGAGGTACCAAGTGCGACCACGATCAGCAATCCCAGCATGATGGTCGGCAGCGACAGGATGGCGTCGTTGACGCGGCTCAGCCCGGTATCCGTCCAGCCCCCCACCACGGCCGCGGCAATCCCGGCCGTGACGCCGATAAGATAGGCAATAAGGGTGGCCAGGAAGGAGATGCCGATGGTCGTTCGGGCGCCCCACAAGATGCGCGAGAGGATATCGCGTTCGAGGTAATCGGTGCCCAGCCAATGCGTTGCGTCGGGCGGAAGATAACTGTCGTCGGCGATGATATCGGCTTCGTGGAAGGGCGCCACGTAGGGGCCGATGAAAACCATCAGCAACCAAAAGGCCACGATCGCGACGCCCAGTTTGCCCACCCAGGTCAGCTTCAGCCGTTGCTTGGGCGGCGCGTCCGGCAGTTCGTCGTAAATCGTCTTTGTCGGCTCCTGGCTTTGTGCCTGGCCCGCATCTTCGGGGGTATCAACCATTTCTCACACCCCTATTTCGGATTTCGCAGTCGCGGGTTCGACAAAATCGCCGCCACATCCGCCAAGATTATCAGCACCACATAGGTGCCACAGAAAATCATGCCACAGGCTTGAACCAACGGCAGATCGCGCGTTTGCACGCCGTCTATCATCAGCTTGGCCAAGCCCGGATAGGCGAAGATGGTTTCCACAATGACCACGCCGGATACGAGATATGCCAGGTTCAGGGCAATCACGTTGACGATCGGCCCGATGGCGTTGAAAAAGGCGTGTCTCAGGATGATGCGCTTGCGGGGAACGCCTTTCAGGATCGCCATTTCGATGTAGGGCGAATTCATGACGTTCAGAATGCCGGCCCGGGTCATCCTGATCATTTGGGCCGAAACAACGATTATCAGCGTGATCAGCGGCATGGCCAAACCGCGCATCATTTTCAGGAAACTGTCGTCGGGCGACATATGGGCAATCGCCGGCAACCAGTGCAGGTTGACGGCCAGGATGAGCACCATGAATGTGGCAATGAAAAACTCCGGCACCGAGATCAAGCTCAGCGTGCCGAAGGTCAGCACGCGATCGATCCAGGTTCCGGGATACATCGCCGCCAACAGCCCCAGGACAACCGAGAGGGGGACGGAAATCACCGCGACAATCGCCGCCAGCAACATGGTGTTGGAAAGGCGGCCGCCGATCAGGCTCGAGATGGTGGCCCCGCCGGCTTTCGAAATCCCCAAATCGCCGGTCATCATGCCGCCCAGCCACAGGAAATACTGGATGAACAGCGGCTGATCCAGCCCGCGCTCGGCCCGATAGGCAGCTAGCGATTCCGGCGTCGCCGCCTGCCCCAGAACGATCTGTGCCACGTCGCCCGGCAATACGGCCGTGCCGGCGAAAACCAGAACCGACACCACCCACAAGGTGACGATGCCGATCAAAATGCGTTGAACGACCATGCGTTGCATGTGCTCGCGCCTCCCTCTGGCTCCTCCGCGAAAGGTTAGTTGCTAGTCCCGCGCCCGCCGGGCTTTGGGTTCTGGTGGATTCTGGCCGGTTCTCGGCGGGAAAGTCGCCGGCCTGACCGCGTCAGGCCGGCGATTTCTCCCCTCGGGATCAAAACCTAGGCGTCAGTACGCCAGGCGAACTCGGGCCACTCGTAACCGCCATGGGATCCCAGCGGCATACGGCTAAGGCCATCGATCTTGTCGGACTTGGCGTCGAGGTAATTGCGGTGCGCCATGATGACCATGCCGCATTCCTCGTTGATGAGGGTCTGCATGGAGCAATAGAGTTCGTGGCGCAAGGCCGGGTCTTTGGCGGCCCGGCTTTCGGCCAGCCACTTGCCCATGCGCTCGTCATTCCACAGCGTGTCGTTCCACGGTGCATTTGGTGCGAAAGCGATATTGAGCATGACATTGGCCGTCGGCCGCATGTTCCAGGTCACCACATTGAGCGGGGTCTTCATCCAGACCGCACCCCAGTAGCCGTCGTTGGGAACCTTCTTGATCTTGAGATCAAGGCCGATCTTGTTGGCTTCACGCTGGGCCAGAAGACAAGAGTCCGTAAGGCCCGGTGCCACTTCGGCGACGTTCAGCTCGGCCGACGTAATGCCGGATTTCTTCAGGTGGAACTTGGCCTTGTCGAGGTCGTGCTCGCGCTGGGCCAATTCCGAGCAATGGTCGGTGCCATAAGAGATATTGATGGGATGGTCGTTGCCCAGCGTCCCCTGCTTTTTCAGGACCGACTTCAGGATCTTCTTGCGGCGCTGGATCAACTTCATGGCCATGACAAAGTCTTTGTTGTTGCCAGGCGAGGTATTGGTCATGCAGCAGATGCCGAAGTAGGCGCCCGAGGGAACCGACCAGATACCAACACCGGGCGTTCCTTCGACCTGCCGTATGGCCTTGGGGTCGAGCGCCTGCATCAGCTCGATGTCACCGGACAGCAGCGCGCTGGTCCGGGCCACCTTGTCGGTGATGGCCATCGTCTCGATTTCATCGACGTTGGGTCCGTCACGCCAGTAGTGCTCGTTGCGCGTGTGAACGGCGCGCACACCAGGTTTGAATTCCTTCAGCTTGAAGGGGCCGGTGCCGGTCGGCATCTGGAAATCCGTGGTGCCGTCCTTGATCATCTTGAATTGGGGCGTGCCCAGAATCACCGGCAAATCACTGTTCGGGCCCTTCATGGTGGCCTTGACGGTGTGGTTATCGACCTTCTTCCACTCGACCACATCGGCGACCAGGGTTTTGGCTGTCGATGTCGACTTTTTGCCGTAGTGGCGGGACATGGTGTACATCACGTCGTCGGCCGAAAACTTCGAGCCGTCATGGAATCTTACGTCCTTGCGCAGCTTGAAGGTCCATTCGGTGTTGTCGGCATTGGAGGTATATTCTTCCGCCAGTTCGGGCCGTGTCGTCAGATCCTCGTTGATCTGGCAGAGGCTGTTGTACATGGTCCGACCACGGGTGTAGTCGATGTTGGAGGTGTTGAGCGCCGGATCGAGGGTATCGGACGGTCCGTGCAAATCGGAAGCGTAGCGCAGCTTGCCACCCTTTTTCGGCGTCGCGGCAATGGCCTGCCGGGCCGACGTTACGATGGAACCTGCCGCCGCGATGGTTACCCCGCTGGCCACAAGCCATGACATCACTTGGCGCCGCGTGGCACCACGGCGCAACCCGCTGGTGATGGTTTCACGGTCTGAAGCCGACAAGTCGCTGATCGATGTCGGTTTTTTGTTGTATTTCGTCACAGTTGTTCTCCTCCTGTTGAACTTCTTCCGCCCAGATTCATTTTTTTTGTGCTCACAAGAGCATCGCGCCGCGCCGCATTACCATTGCATTGGACCATTGCATCGGACCATTGCATCGGACCACTCGGGCGGTTTATTAGGGCACTAAGCTAAAAGTTGTAGCAAGTATTCCCCCCCCAGTTGCCAGCGGACCAACACCCCGAAGCGACAGGACAAGCGCATTGTTGCTTTTTGCCGGATTCTGGCGGCGTGTTTCCGTCGTTAAGATCATTCTAATCACGTTCCAGGCCATTAACAACCGCTGCCATCAATCCGGGCCAGGCAGGCAGACACCAGCGACTGATTGCTGGTGACGACCGGCTTGCCCAGTTCCTTCCCCAGATCCCCAATGATCTCGACGGCTCGCAGGTCTGTACATCCGATAACGATGGCCTCGGCTTCCGGGTGGTCGGTGGCCAGGCCCAGGTCGAAGGCGTCTCGCGGTGCCAGGCGGCCCTGTTCGATACTGCTGAGGTCGGTGGCCAAATCCGCGCAGTTGACAACTTGGATGCCGGCTCCGGCGAAAAAGGCTACGGCCGCTCGGTTCAACTCGGCGACGTAGGGTGAAGTGAAACCGATTTGCCGGGCGCCAAGCGCCTTGATCGCCGCGACCATGGCCCCGGCCGTCGTCACCGCCGCCACCCCTGCTTGCGCCTCGATTTCCCGGCCCAGCCGCTGATCGAACAGCCAGCCACAACTGAATGAGGCCGAGGCGCAGCCATATCCGATGACATCGACCCGGGCCGCCAGCAACAGGCTGAGGGGATCCTCGATCGAGCTCATGGCCAGTTGGCGCATCAGGGCGGCATCGGGAATGGCATCGACATCGTAACCGCCCAGGCGGGCGAAGTGGGCGGCTACTCCGGGCCCGACCAACCTGGCGCAGTCGGGTTCAAGAACGGTGTTCGACGACGGCACAATGATGCCCATTCGGCTACCGTTGCGATCATTCCCTAGCAAACGGGGCACAACGGGCCTTCATTCCTTACTCGGCAGGTTGATCCGGCCCTCGATCGAGACGATCGCCGTTCCGCCGACGTATAGGTCCCTGATTTCCCCGTCCTGCAACCGGGCCTGGCAGTAAATCCGGGCCGGCCGCTTCATTTCACAACCCTGCTCCGCCTGGGTCCGGAGGACACTTCCCTGGGGCCATGAAAGGGCGCCGTTTCGCACCAGATAGCATAGCAATGCGCTGTTGGTGGTACCCGACCCGGCAGCCTCGGGAATGCCGGCGGCGGGGCAGAAATCGCGGCAGCGCACGGTCGCGGCCGGATCGGCCGTGTCCAAGGTCAGGACAGCGATGGAGACGACACCGATCTCGTTGCTGATTTGGGTCAGCAGGCTGAAATCGGGCTGCAAGCCGGCCAGAGCGGCCCGGTCGCGGACCGGCACAAAAAGATGTTCCAGCGCCGCCGAGGCGAATTAGAGAGGAAGGTCGGGGGCAACCTGCTCCGCCCTCAGGCCCAACGCCTGGTACAAGGCGTCCCGGTCCAGGTCGCCAGATCGGAAGACGGGCGGGGCCTGCCCCATCATGACCAAAGGGAAATCCCCCTCCGGGGAGATTATCACGGGCACAACCCCCGCCTTGGTCCATATCGTCTTCTCGACGGTCGCCGCCGCTTGAAGCTCCACTTTCCCCATATCGACCAGGCGCCGGCATAGTGCGACAAGCCCGTGCCCGCACATGTCGATTTCCTGCATCGGTGTGAAAAAGCGAACGCCGAAATCGGCCTCTCCGGCCGGCACCAGGAATCCCGTCACCGAAGCCGCCACCTCGCGGGCGACGATCTGCATTTCAGTCTCCCCCAGGTCGCCGGCCTGGCTGACGATGGCGGCGACATTGCCGCCGAACAGGGTGCGCGTGAAAGCATCAAGGACATGCAGCTCTACGGATTGCATGTGGTTTCCATGTTTTCGGCCAGGCTTCAATCGACAGCGGATCTTGGCCGCCATCCTCCAGCCCAACAAACGAGTAATTTCACGGTATCGGACAAAATTATTTTGTGCCGGGGCTGAACATCCTGGCTTCCGAGCGCTTGGCCTCGAGCAGTACCCAGTCGATAAACGCCGCAACATCGGGATTGTCGTAGCGGTCGCCGAAATAGACTACGTGGTAGGCGAACTTGGAGGGCAAGGTGATCTCGAAGGGCTGAACCAGGCGGCCAGCCTCGAGATCGTCGGCAATCAGCGTAGAACGGCCCAGCGCCACGCCCTGGCCTTCCATGGCCGCGTCGATGGCCAGGCTGGAATGGCTGAAGCTGGGCCCGGCCGTGCTGAAATCGGGCTCGACATCCGTGGCCTTTAGCCAGTCGCGCCAGGTAATGTCGGTCATGTCGTCGTGGATCAGGGCGTGGTGGCGCAAGTCACCCAGCTTGGCCAGAGCCAGATCGCCTTCCAGCAGAGCCGGGCTGCACACCGGAAACACCTGCTCGGCGAACAGAACCAGTGAATTCAGGGCCGGATCGATCTTCCGGGCGTAGCGCAGTGCCAAATGCGCTTTCCCCGCCATCAGATCTGCCAGGCTATCCGTCGCCTCGATGTGAAGCCTGATCCGTGGATTGCGGGACCGGAAACCCTCCAGTCTGGGGGTTAGCCACCTGGCCGCCAGGGACTGACTGGCGCTGACGATCAAGGGCTCTTGGCCCCGCTCTGCCGTCAGCACGTTGGCATCGACAACCAACAAGGCAAAGGCCTGCTCGACGACGTCATAGTAGGCCCCACCGGCCTTGGTCAGAGCTAGGGCCCGATTGAGGCGGTGGAACAGTTTTGTGCCGAAATGCTCCTCCAGCCGCCTGACCTGGTAGCTGACCGCGGCTTGCGTGACATTGAGTTCAAGCCCGGCCTTCGTAAAGCTGAGGTTCCGGGCTGCGGCGTGGAAAGCGCGCAGGCTATTCAGTGGCGGTAATTTGTCGGCCATTGGGCCCCCGCTCGAACCATGAGGCGTCTCATGTTACGTCCAAAAGGTATTTGTGCGAGGCTGAAAATTCTCATGTTTTTCGATCGCCCAAGCCCTTATATGGTCTCCTTCGAACGGCGCAACACCGGTGGCGGAAGCTACAGGACCTACAGGACCTACAGGACCTACAGGATCTAAAGCCATGACAGACGTAAAAAGCGATATCGAGATTGCCCGGGCGGCCGAGATGAAGCCCGTGGGCGAAATCGCCGCCCGGCTGGAGATCCCTGAGACGGCGCTTTATGCCTTCGGTCCGCACAAGGCCAAGGTCTCGTTCGACCATCTCGATACGCTGGCCGATCGACCCGAGGGCAAGTTGATCCTGGTCACGGCGATCTCGCCGACGCCGGCCGGCGAGGGCAAGACGACGACCACGGTGGGGCTGGGCGATGCCCTCAACCGGCTCGGCAAGCGCACCATGATGTGCTTGCGCGAGCCCTCGCTGGGCCCCTGCTTCGGCGTCAAAGGGGGCGCCGCCGGTGGCGGTTATGCCCAGGTCGTGCCCATGGAGGACATCAACCTCCACTTCACCGGTGACTTCCACGCCATCGGCACGGCCAACAACCTGTTGGCGGCGCTGATCGACAACCACATCTACTGGGGCAACGAGCTCGGACTCGACGAGCGCCGGGTGGGCTGGCGCCGGGTGGTCGACATGAACGACCGGGCGCTCAGGGGCATTGTCTCGTCGCTGGGCGGGGTCTCGAACGGCTTCCCCCGCGAGGACGGCTTCGACATCACTGTGGCTTCCGAAGTCATGGCCATCTTCTGCCTGGCCACGGACCTCGACGACCTGACGCGCCGGCTGGCCCAGATCATCGTCGGCCGCACCCGAGGCCGTGAGCCCGTCTATGCCCGCGATCTGAAGGGCGAGGGCCCGATGACGGTGTTGCTGAAAGAAGCCATGCAGCCCAACCTGGTGCAGACGCTGGAACAGAACCCGGCCTTCATCCACGGCGGCCCCTTTGCCAATATCGCCCACGGTTGCAACTCGGTGGTGGCAACCAAGGCGGCCCTGAAGCTGGCCGACTATGTGGTTACCGAGGCCGGCTTCGGGGCCGATCTGGGGGCCGAGAAATTCTTCGACATCAAGTGCCGCAAGGCCGGGCTCAGGCCCGACGCGGTGGTGCTGGTGGCGACCATCCGGGCGCTCAAGATGCATGGCGGCGTGGCCCGCGAGGATTTGGGCCGCGAGGATGTGGAGGCGATCCGGGAGGGTGCCGTCAACCTGGCCCGGCACGTCCAGAATTTGCGCCTCTTCGGGGTTCCGGTAAGCGTCGCCATCAACCGCTTCTCGGCCGACACGGATGCCGAGATGGATGCGGTGCGTCAGCTCTGCGCCGAGCTCGAGGTCGAGGCCCACGCTTGCACGCACTGGGCCGACGGCAGCGAGGGCGCCCAGGATTTGGCCGAATGCGTGGTCAAGCTGGCCGACAGCGGCGTCGCCGACTTCCGGCCGCTCTACGGCGACGGCGTGCTGCTGTGGGACAAGGTGCGCACGGTGGCCCAGACGCTCTATGGCGCCCAGGGCATCATCGGCGACAAGAAGGTGCGCGACCAGTTCACCGACTTGCAGCAGGACTTCGGCCACTACCCCGTCTGCATCGCCAAGACGCAATACAGCTTCTCGACCGATCCCCAGCTCCTGGGCGCGCCCTCGAACCACGTGGTGCCGGTGCGCGAGGTGCGGCTCTCGAACGGTGCCGAATTCGTCGTCGTGGTCTGCGGCGACATCATGACCATGCCCGGCCTGCCGCGATCGCCCGCCGCCAACCGCATTCACCTGAACGACGCGGGCGACATCGAGGGTCTGTTTTAGCGGGCTTGCGAACAAAAGCCGCAGAGAGAGGCAGAAAGAGATTGTCGTTTCGGCACTCAGTCCGGGGTTTGCTCCTGGCCCTTCCAATAGGCCAGGAGGTCCTGGCGTTCGGCCATGAACGAGGCCGCGATGCCGGCCAGAATCGCCCAAAAAGCGGAGGTGATTCCAAATACCGCGAATGGTGTCGCGGCGACGGCAAGGGCAGCCAGCGCGCCGAAGCGGAGTTTTCCGCCGAAGGCCGTTTCGAAGGCGCTTTGCAGCGATGAAAGGATGGCGAGGCCGGCCAGCGTGACGACGAAGGTCCGGGGCAGAACGGCCAGCAAGGACGACAGTGTTCCGGCGCCCAAGGCAATGGAGATGGTCAGCGTCGCGGCGATCACGTTGGCCCAGTAGCGCGTCTCCTTGGGACCGGCGTCGGGCGCCGCGAGGATTGCCGCCCCGGTGCGCGCCACGGTCGCCGGATGGCCGCCGAGCAGGGCATTTACCATGGAGTTGAGGCCGGTGGTTATGGTCACCGCCGTTATCGGCACGCGGTATTCCTGGGACAATAGAAACCCCAGCCCCTGAACGTTCCCCAGTCCCATGGCCAGTATGATCATGGGCAAGCTGATGGCGATGAAGGAAGAAAGCGTGAAGCGGAAGTCGGGGACCGTGAGATCCGGCAGCGACCATGAAACCACTTGCGTCGAGATTTCGCCAAAGGCAAAAACCGCGATCCCGCCGATCACCACGGCCAGCCCCATGGGCGGAACCCGTGGGCTGGCGATAAACCGCCCGACGAGGTAGGCCGCCAAGGTCACACCGGCTACCAGCACGTCCGCCACGCTGGCCGCCACCATGCGCGTGACATAGACCAGGATGGAGCCCGCGAACATGCCCATGACTATCGGCAGCGGCAGCCAAGCCATGATCCGTTCGCCGATGCCGAACGCTCCGAGGATCAGGATTGCGATCCCCGCCATCAGGTTGGCGCCGACGATCTCGGGAAAGCTGAATTGCCCGGCCAGGGTGCCCAGATAGATCAGCCCCGGGATGGTCCAGGTAATGGGGATCGGAATCCGGTAGTAAAGTGTCAGGGCGATCGACGTGATGGCGCCACTGAACCAAATGACGAAAATCCAGCTTGACGATTGGGAGGGGTTCAAACCCAGCTGCCCCGCGACCTCGAGGTGCAACGGCAGGGCCCCGAAGCCGTACCAGACAAACGCCGTAAGACCGGCCCAAACCGCTGCCATGTTGAGATCGCGAAGGGTGATTCTGTTCACGGCGACAGGTTATACCGCGCCGGCAGCCATCACCAGCCGACAAACCCGGGGAAGATATCCGTTCAGGTGCAATTGACTATTCGCTTCAGTTCGGGACCGGGGTCGGCGCAACCGCTTTGACCTAGCCCCCTCCTTGAGGATGAAAGTATTTGCTGCGAAATGTTGTCGACCATTTTGTTTGGTCGCAGTCCCTTCCCCAGCGACACCGCAAAGCTCGACCCGGCGCCGCGCCGGCCATGACCGGGTGGGAAATGCCGGCCGCTCACACCCAGGATTCCAAAAAAAAGAGGCCACCGCGCCGGGGGGGATGGCGAGGCGGCCTCTTTGGTCGCAATACGCTTTACGCTTGAGGCGGCAGTGTCCCCACGGGCCGCCAAGGTTTCTTTGACGTTGGTCAAGGGCGGGACACAGCTGACGTCCCCGAGAGCCGGCTTGCCATCACGGCCCTTCACAAGTCCGCGAGAAGCCGGCTTGGGCCTTTGTCGCCGAGCCCGGGGACGCCATAATCGCGCCACCATGATCAGAGGTTTGGCAATCTTACTTGTGTTGGCGGCGCTGCCCCTGGCGGCTACGGCCGTGCGGGCCGGCGAGCCGGCGTTGGCGGTGGCCCCCAACGGCCTGCACCGCCAGCCCTGGTTTAACGACAGCAGCGGCAATCTCGGCGCCGACCTGGCGGCGGCCGGCCGGGCCGGCAGGATGCTGGCCCTGGTGTGGGAGCAGGAGGGCTGCGTCTATTGCCGCGAGATGCACCGGGTGAACCTGCGGGTCCCCGAGATCGTCGAATACATCCGCCAGCATTTCTACCTCGTCCAGCTCGACATGCACGGCTCCCGCCCGCTCGTCGACTTCGACGGCAAGGCGCTCATTGAGGCCGCCCTGGCGCGGCGCCACCGCGTCTTCGGCACGCCCTCGATCGAATTTCGCCGGGCCGACGAACGCGAGGTCTACCGCCTGCCCGGCTATGCCCAGCCGGCCATCTTCAAGCTCGTCTTCACCTACGTCGTCGAAAAGGGCTTTGAGATCTCGGGCCTGCGCGACTGGCTGATGGCGCGGCTCAAGGCCCGGGAAGGCAAGGGCTAGAGCGCCCCTAACGCATCTGCCCGGGCAGCCAAAGCGCGATCTCGGGGAAAGCCACCACCAGCGCCACCACGGCGAACTGGCAGAGCATGAAGGGCACGACGCCGCGAATGATGGCGCCCAGCGGCACGTCGGGCGCGATCTGCTTGACCACGAAAAGGTGGATGCCGATGGGCGGCGTGATCACCCCCAGTTCGGCCTGCAAGACGATGAGCACACCGAACCACACCGGGTCCAGCCCGAGGTCCTTGATGATGGGGTAGAAGAAGGGCAGCGTCAGCATGATCATCCCGACGGGGTCGATGAACATGCCGAGCCCCGTGAGAATAAGCAACATGACGATGACCACCACCAGCGGCGCCACCTGGAGGCTGTGGATGAAGTCGACCAGAGCGAACGGGATGCCGGAAAAAGCCAGGAAACGGCTGAAGATGACGCCGCCGATGATGATCAAGAAGATCATGCAGCTGATGCGGGCCGTCTGGTCCAGGGCCTGGCGCAGGTTGGGCCAGCTCAGCCGGCGCGAGGCCGCCAGCAGGCCGAGAGCCGCCAGCGCGCCCAGCGCAGCCGCCTCGGTGACCGTCACCAGGCCCGAATAGATGCCGCCCAGCACCACCAGCACCAGCAAGCCAAAAGGCGCCGTCAGGCTCAGTGTGGAGAGGCGCTGTCGCCAGCTCACGCGTTCTTTCATGACCGGCGAGAGCTGGGGAAACCAGCGCGCCATGAGGTAGGCCACGGTGATGAAGAGCGTGGCGCTCAAGAGCCCCGGGCCGATGCCGGCCATCAGCATGCGGCTGATCGACTGGTCGGTGATGAGGGCGTAGAAGACCAGGATGGCACTGGGCGGAATCAGGGCGCTGAGCGTGCCGGCCACGGCCACCGCCCCGGCGGCCATGCCGCCCTCGTAGCCGTAGCGCCGCATCTCGGCGATCGAGACCCGGCCGATGGTGGTGGTGGCGGCTACGCTCGAGCCCGAGACGGCGGCGAAGATGGTGGAGGCGCCGATGGCCGCCATCATCAGGCCGCCGGGCAGACGGCCGAACCAGGCCCGGGCGGCGGCGTAGGCCTGCTGCGCCATGCCGGCGGCGACGGCCAATTCCCCCATCAGCACGAACATGGGGATCACCACCAGGGTGAAGGAGGCAACGTTGGAGTAGGGTTCGGTGGACAAGAAGCCGGAGACCAGCGGCAGGCCGCCTTGCAGAAATAGCCCGGCCGCTCCCACCAGACCCAGGCTGAAGGCCACGGGAAGGCCGAGCACCAGCAGCACCATCAGCGCCAGCACGGCCGAGCTGCCGATCAGCAGCGGGGTCAATTGTTCCCCCCGCGGCTCGTCCGTACTGTGGCTACGGCCTCGGCCAACTCAAACAGAAGCTGCAGGCAGAGCAGAAAGCAGCCCAGCGTCACCATGATGCGCGAGGGGTAGACGGGGAAGGCGATGATGCCGGCGCTGAACTCGTCCATCTGCCAACTGCGCCAGGCCATGCCGCCGCTGGCCCAGGTCATGGTGGCGAACAGCGACAACCCCAGCAGCCGGGTGATGATCTGTAGGCCGGCCCGGCCGCGCGCACCCAGCCGCTCCGTCAGCACGCCGATGGCGATGTGGCCGCCCTCGGCCTGGGTCCGGGCCAGGCTGGCGAAGACGGCGAAGACGAGCAGCAACTCGACGCCCTCCAGCACGCCGACGATGGGCCGGTTGAAGGCGTAACGCAGCACGGCATCGAGCGACACCGCGGCCATGATGGCGAGCAGGGCGAGGTTGGTGCCCAGCCCCAGGACGCGCCTGCTCGCCGCCAGTAGGCTCTCGCTTCTTTGCCGCCAGTTCACCCGGCGTGCTTTTTCTGCAGCTCCTGATAGCGCTTCAGAGCATCGTTGCCGGGCAACCCCTTGGCGTCCATGCCGTCGGCCCAGGCCTTCCACATCTTGCGCATCGAGCCCTCGAGTTTGGCCCGATCGGCCGCCGGCCACTCATAAAAGGTGACGCCGCCGGCCTTCATGGTGCTCATGGCGGCGTCCAGGTCCTTGGCGTAATCGGCGGCCAGGAGGTCGACGTATTCGGCGCTGACCTCGGCCATGATCTTTTTGACGTCGGCCGGCAGGGCGTCGTACTTGGCCTTGTTCATGATCGCCATGGGGCCGGCCGGGGCGCCCAGGTGGATGCGGGTGTGGTGCTTGGCCACTTCGTGCAGCTTGGCGCTGACGTTGGCTGTGACGTAACCGACGTTGGCTTCCAGGGTGCCGCGCGAAAGACCTTCGTAGACCTCGGGCCAGGGCATGGTCAGCGGCACGCCACCGTATTCGCTGATCAGCTTGGGCCAGGCCCGGCCGATGGCCCGGACCTTGAGGCCCTTCAGCGCCGCCAGGCCGCCGATGGGTTTGGTCGAGATCAGTTCCTGATCGGAAACGCCCCAGGCGTAGAGCGGCTCGACGCCGTGTTTGCGCATCTCGTCACGGTAATAGGAAAACTCAGGCCCGAAGACGAGCTCCGTCACGGCCCGCATGGCGGGACCGATGTGGGTCGAGATGCCGGGCAGGTAATAGAGCCCCGACATGGGTGAGATCGATGGCGTGTAGGCCTGCACCCAGATGCCGATGTCGACGGCGCCGGAGCGGATACCCTCGAAAGTGTCGCGCGCCTTGAGCAGGCTGCCGGCCGGGAAGTACTGGATCTTGACCTTGCCGCCGCTGCGTTTGCCGACCTCGTCCGACCACCACATGGAACGTTTGGTGCGGGTTTGCGTCGCGACGCCGAAATCGGCTTTCTTGAGGATGATGGTATCGGCCGGGGCCGGTGGTGGCGCCGCGACCAGGGCAAGACCAAACGCCAGCGTGCCCAAAAGTACTGCGGATCGTGTCATCGGGATTCTCATGTCGTGTCCTCCTTTGCCATGTTGGATTTCGTTGCTTGATCTTGCTTGTTACCCCAGCCCTCGGGCAGCGGGCGTTCCGCCGGGCCGGCATAGTGGGCGCCCAGTTCCTCGGGAATGATGCGCAGCGGCACGCCTTCGCGGATTTCCTCGACGGTGTGGGCCACCAGCGAGGGCAGGTAGCTCATGACCGCCAGTCCCACCATCTCCAGTGGCTCGAAGCCGATCTCCAGCAGCACGGCCGCCATGACGCCGGCCAGATTGGCCGGCAAGGGGCGGGCGAAGCGCTCCGCCGCCGCCCTTTCCAGGGCCTCGAGCAGTTCGGCCCTGGGGCCCCAGACGCCGAGATCCCGGGCCACGGCGGAAAGTGCCCTGGCCCGCGGCTCGGCCTCCTTGTGCATGGGGTGGCCGAGGCCGGGAATGCGCAGCCCGGCCTGGCGATAGTCGTCGATGATGCGGCTCGCGGCCGGACCCGGCTCGAGGTCCTCGGCGGTCATGTCGGCGTACCCCTTGGCCAGCATCTCGGCGCACTGGGCCGGCGAGCCGGTCACCGAGCCGAAGGCGATGACGCCGGCGGCGATGGCGGCGGCCGGCGCTTCGGGGGCGGCCGAGGCGGCGAAGCGGGCTGGCGGCACGGCCGAGTTGATGAAGGCCTGATCGAGGCCCGAGCGCAGCGCCGCGTCGAGGGCCTGGGCCTGGACCGGCGTCGGCAGCTCGCCGCGGATGATCAGGTAGGTCGAGGCGGCAAAGCTGAGCTTTTCTATGAGCTCCTCGGCGCGATAGCCCCGGACCAAGATCCGGCCGGCCGCAGCCGTGCCGATCTTGGTGCTCCAGTAGTTCCGCCAAGGATCGGCCGGCCCGCTCATGCTTCCGGCTGGGGCGCGGGGGCCGCCCCCCCCCGGGCGCGCGCCGGGCCCGCCCGGCGCGGGGAGAGGCCGCCCCGGGGCGGGGGCGAGCC